>JBDTPR010000669.1:0-4040 GCA_039932635.1 Candidatus Solibacter sp. | reverse complement strand
GAGGAGTTGGAGGACGCGGGCGGCCTGCGCATCGATATCGCCGACTGCTTCGAGGAAGCCGTCTTCGCCGTGGGTAATGAGTTCCGGGACTCCGCCGACGCGTGTGGCCACGGGCACGACGCCGCAGGCCATGGCCTCCAGCGCGGCCAGGCCGAAGGACTCCATCTCGCTCGGCATGAGCAGGACGTGGGCGAGGGGGATAAGGCGTTCGACGTGATTCTGCTTGCCCAGGAAGGTGACATGCGGATCGACTTTGAGGGTGCGCGCGAGGTGCTCGGCGGGACCGCGCTCGGGGCCGTCGCCGGCCATCAGGAGGCGCGCTGGGACATGCTTACGAACTTCGGCGAGAATGCGGATGCAATCGAGCACGCGCTTGACGGGGCGGAAGTTGGAGAGGTGGATGAGCAGCTTTTCGCCGTTGGGCGCGTACTGTGCGGCGCCCTGCTTCTCATTGTCAGGATGGTAGAGCTCGCAGTTGACGAAGTTGTTGATGACGCGGATCTCGTTCTTCACGCCGAAGATTTCCACAGTCTGATCGCGCAGGTTCTGGCTGATGGAGGTGATGCCGTCGGACTTCTCGATGGAGAACTTGGTGATGCCGAAGTAGGAGGGGTCCACGCCCACCAGGGTGATGTCGGTGCCGTGGAGGGTGGTGATGTAGGGCAGGCGGCGGGTGGCGGCGGTCATCTGCTGCGCCAGCATGGCGGCAATGGAATGGGGGATGGCGTAGTGGACGTGCAGCACGTCGAGGTTGTAGCTCTCGGCGACCTCTGCCATGCGCCCGGCGAGGGCCAGGCAGTAGGGCGGGTATTGGAAGAGAGGGTAGTTGGAGACCTCAACCTCGTGATAGTGGATGCGCGGCGTATCCGGGTCCAGGCGGATGGGATTCGCGTAGGTGATGAAATGGACCTCGTGGCCGCGGGCGGCCAGTTCCATTCCCAACTCGGTGGCGACGATGCCGCTGCCGCCGTAGGTTGGATAGCAAGTGATACCGACGTTCACTTGGCCAGCGTAGCAAAGCCTATCTCGCCGTGCAGGTTTTCATCGGGCGAGGCGACATCGCCGCCGCCGAACCAGACGAGGATGCGTTCGCCATCGACGATTACGGAGGGATCGCAGATCACCTTGGAGTTCCACGGCCGATCGCCTTTGTAACGGGCGGCGAGCTTGGTCCAGTGGACGCCATCGGTGGAGCGGGCGAGGCGCAGGTAGCGGTTCTCGGAGAAATCGCGGACGGTGTAGAGCATCCAGTAAAAGCCATGCGATTGCCAGATGGCGGGCTCGCCGATGCCGCGCTCATCTTCGTCCATTTCGACGATGGGATTGGCGCGCAGCTTTTCCCAGTGGATGCCGTCTTCACTGCGCGCGACGCCGATGCGCTGGCGGATGGCGCGGTCCTGGCCGAGGTAGTACATGTAGAAGGCGCCGGTGACGCGGATGACGTAAGGGTCGGCTACAGCGCGTTCGTCCCAGGAGCCGGAGGGGCCGGTGTCGAGGACGGGGGCGGGTTCGTGCTGCCAGGCGCGGGCATCGGGGGAACGGGCGAGGGAGATGCGCAAACGTTCCTTCGTGCCGGTTTCGTACCAATACCAATACTGCCGGTCGTGGAGGAGGGCGTTGCCGTTGGCCGCTATGTAGGCGCCGGCGGGGGCCCGCAGGACGATGCCTTGCGGCTGCCAGTGCACGCCGTCCTGGGTGGTGGCGAGTGCGGTGTGCCACTGACCGTCGTAGACGGAATAGAGATTGAGTTTGCCGACGACGGAGGGATTGAGGGCGTCGTGGAAAGCGCCGCGGGTGAGGACGGGTTCGGGGTCGGGGAGGAAGCGGAAGGTCAGCGAGGTATCGCCGCCGGGGAGCGGGGGTAGGGTGAAGTTCGCGTACCGACCGCAGGAGGAAAAAAGGAGAGCTGCTAGCATGGCTCCGGCCTTCGGCCGGTGTACCGACTGAAGTCGGTACGCAGACTGAAGTCTGCCCCACAAGACGGCTAAGCTGCGAGCTGGGTGAAGAACCGACAAGGCCATTACGGTCTTAAAGCGGGATGCGGAATTTGATGCCTGAGCCCCGGCCGGGTTTCGATTCCAGGAGGAGGTCGGCGTTGAGACTGCGGGCTCGGCGCTTCAGGCTGGCGGGACCGAGACGCAGGAGTTCTAGCTCTTCGAGCGAATAGGCTCCGGCGAAGCCGAAGCCGTGGCCGTTGTCATCGATGGAGATCTCCAGGCCTTTATCGGTCTTTTCCATGGCGACAGCGACGCGGGTGGCTCCGGCATGCTTCTGCACATTGTGGAGCGCCTCGCGCACTAATTGTAGGACCTCAAGGGTACCGTCAGCGGGCAAGCCGACGGGCGAATTGGGGCCCAGGAAGGTGACCGGGATACCGCTCTCCTTCTGGAAGCTTTCGGCGGCGCGGCGGACCGTGGCTACGAGGTTGGCGCCATCGACATCCACCGGCCGCATGGAGTGCAGGAAGGTGCGGAGGTCGCGGACCTGCGATTGGGCGAGGGACTGCAGTTGCTTGAGGTCGGCCATGCCGGCGTTGAGGTCGCGATCCATGACCTTGCGGAGGATTTCGAGGCGCATTTGCAGGCTGATGAAGCTTTGCAGGGGGCCGTCGTGAAAATCGCTGGCGATGCGGGCGCGTTCCAACTCGGCGGCTTTGTCGGCGGCCTTCTCGGCCTCCACGACTTTTTCGCGCAGGCGCTCGGCCTCCACGGTGAGTTGCCGTTTGGTGATAGCGAAGGCGCAGGCGACGACGCCGGAGACGATTACGGTGCGCTCCAGGGAAGCGGCGCCGTAGGGCAGGATGGCGCAGAAGAGGGCAGTTACGGCCACCACGACAACAACTTCCACGGTGCTGTAGAATGCCAGGGCTTCAGCCAGCAGGAAGAGATAAAAGGCGCTGGCCAGCCAGTGCACGCGCTCGGCGCCGTAACTGGCCATGATCAGGAAGAAGACGGTGTCGCCGAACAGCGCCAGCAGCCCGAGCATGCCGCTGAAGCTCTTGCCGCGCAGCGCCATCGCCACGGCATAGGCCAGGTAGACGAGCATGACGCCGTAAACAACCGCCGGAACGCCGGGGGGGAAGAGCAGATACGTTGCTGCCGGAGCGATGGCCGCCAACCCGACCCTGGTCCAGGCAACATAGCGTGGCCACGCTGATTGTGGCGTCAGCAGCATTTATTTGCGGTAGAGATAGAGCGTATGACTACGGCCTTCGCCGTCGTCGGCGATATTCTCCACCTTCTCCGGGGTCCAATTCTTGAAATCGAAATCTTTGGCGACAATGCGGGCGCCCTTTTTCAATTGCCTATCGAGCAGCGGCTGGACCTTGTTGTTCACCGCGTCGGGCAGCAGGTATACGGTGACAAGATCGGCAGAACTGTAGTTTTGCTTTAGCAGGTCGCCGTTGACGATATGGGCCTTCTTTTCGAGTCCGAGTTTGAGGATTTTGGCGGCGGATTGCTTGCAGAGGTCCTTGTCGAGTTCGATGCCGACGGCTTCGGCGTGAAACTTCTGGGCGGCCACGATGACGATGCGGCCATCGCCGCTGCCCAGGTCGAACATTTTCTCGCCGGCCTTGAGACCGCCCAGTTGCAGCATCTTGTCGACGATGGTTTCGGGAGTGGGGTAATACGGCGCAAGTTTCTCGGCATCCCCGGGCTGCGCGCTGAGGGTTACGCAGCCCGCGGCCAACAGCCAAAGAAGTGATCGCATCCTCTCAATCCTACCTTAAACGCCGAAATGCGCGGCGGAATTCCAGCTTTTCCACCGAGTAGTGGAAAAGCCTGTGGATAAGCTGCTCTGAAACTACGCAATCGTGCACTCTGTGAAGATCCAGTGACATTCTGCACTGGTATAGAGCAAATATTTCGCTGGCATCGAAAGTCATAGGAGCGGCTAGGTTTAGGCTACGCCCAGAGGTGTAGCCCTGATAACTTTGTTCCATTTTGGAACGTGAGAACGCTCCCTTACGGTCGCGGCTCTGATTGGTCGCGGCTCTGATTGGTCGCGGCTCTGATTGGTCGCGGCTCTGATTGGTCGCG
>JBDTPR010000668.1:0-4051 GCA_039932635.1 Candidatus Solibacter sp. | reverse complement strand
GTCGCCACTTGCCGTCCGGCGTTCTTCAACACCTTCAGGTCCGCCGTGAGTTCGAGCCTCTCCGCCGCCCCGGCAGTCTTCAACTGGAACCGCGCGCTCGCAACCCCCGCGCGCTTTCCGATTACATCCAACGTCCCGGCCTCATTCGGCACAGCCCATACCATCGCGGGCGACAGTGGATCCGCCATCTTTTTCTCGCCGAGCGAGCGGCCGTTCAGCACCAATTCCACGGACTCGCAATTCGAGTAGATCTCCACCGGAACGTTCTTGCGCGCGTCGCCCGCGAAGCCCCAACGCTCCGCCGCCTGGACCCGTCCCAGGCTGCGCGGCCAATCCGCCATACGCGCTTCGTCCGCGCCCGGATTCCACGCCGCGGCATACACCATCGGCTTGGCGCTCCACAACGCCTGCCGCAAATACGCATCGCGCTTCCAGAAGCCCTGCAGATCGAGTAGCCCGGAATTCGAACCATGCGTCGGATAGCGTCCCGCCTCGCCCAGGAAATTCATACCCGTCCACAGGAACTGGCCGCCCACCCAATCGTTCACCGCGGTGGCGCGCCAAGCCTCCAGCGACCGGCTGTTCTCGCTCCCATAGATCACGCGATTCGGATACGCCTTGTGATCGCGCTCGTAAAATTGCTCGAGGTAGTTATAGCCCACCACGTCGAGCATGTTGGCCACGCCCGACGCGTTCGACGCATTGATGTCGGCCAGCGCCATTGTCACCGGCCGCGTGGTGTCGAACTGTTTCACCGCCGCGATCAGGCGGCGCGCCATCTCCGGCATCAGGTCCGCCGAGAGCCCGGCCTTCTTCACACCGGGCTGTTGCGGCACCGAGGCATCGAAGCCGCGTCCGCGCGGATGCGTGAACGGGTCGTCCGGATAATCGATTTCGTTGCCGATGCTCCACATGACGATCGAAGCGTGATTGCGGTCGCGCAGCACCATGTCCGCCGCGTCGCGCGCCCCCCATGCCGCAAATGCCTCGTTGTAGCCTCGGCGCGCCACCGCGCCGTTATTGCGACCCTCGGCCCACTTGCGCTTGCCACCGGCCCACTCGTCGAAGGCCTCGTCCATCACCAAGAGTCCCAAGCGGTCGCAGAGGTCGTAGAACTCCGGCGCCATGGGATTGTGCGAGCAGCGGATCGCATTCACGCCCATTTCCTTGAAGCTCTTCAAACGGCGCTCCAGCGCTTCTTCGAAGAACGCGGCGCCCAGTGCGCCCAAGTCGTGATGAATGCACACGCCCTTCATCTTGAGCGGCGTTCCATTGAACACCAGCCCCTTCTCCGCGCTGAAGTAGAAGCTGCGTATGCCGAAAGCAGTGTGCTGCTCGTCCACCAGTTTGCCGTCAAGATACACGCGGCTTACCAGCGCGTACAAATGCGGCCGGTCCGGCGACCACAGCAACGGCCTCGCCACCGCGACCTGCTGCGCGTACATCCGCTCCTTGCCGGCCGCCACCGCCTCCTCGCCTTTCGTGCTGGCCAACTCCTCACCGCGCTCGCCCACCACCGACGTGACCACGGTGGCGCGCGCTTCCGCCTGCGTCCGGTTCGCCACGCGCGTCTCCACGCTCACCAGCGCCTCGTCCGCGCCCACCACCGGAGTGGTCACATACACGCCCCACGGCGCGATATGCACCGGACCCGTCACATTGAGCCACACATGCCGGTAGATTCCAGAGCCGGGATACCATCGCGAATCCGCGATCACGCTGTGATCCACGCGCACCGCCAGCACGTTGGCAGCGCCCTGCCGCAGATGAGGCGTCAGGTCGTATTCAAAGGACGAATAGCCGTATGGCCTTGAGCCCACCTCGGCGCCATTGATCCACACCGTGCTGTCGCGATACACGCCGTCGAAGCGGATCGAGACCCTACGCCCTGGCGCTGCGGCAGGGAGTTGGAATGTCTTGCGGTACCACGCGATGCCGCCCGGCAGAAAGCCCGTGCCGCTCGCATGGTTCGAGTCGAAAGGGCCTTCGATCGACCAGTCGTGCGGAAGGTCCACGTTCCGCCAGCCAATATCCGCGAGGGCCGCGGCCTGGCCATTGGGTACGTCGCCCAGGTGGAAGCGCCACCCGTTATCGAAGAGTTGCCGTTCGCGCGTCTGCGCAAAGCCCGTACCCAGGGCCGCCGAAAACAGGAGCGCGGCCAGCGCCGCTCCCGCCATCCGCCGGAGGAACACGATGTGCGAAGTCATTAATCCGCCGCTGATTGTAGCCGCTGGCAGATCGGCTGTCGACACACTACCCTGTCAACAGACTACCCCTGCGCTCGACGTAGCACTGTGATGTAATACGAAGTCAGCCACCTTACGGCATGAAATTACTTTCCTGGAACATTCAGCACGGCGGAGGGACGCGCGATGTGCGTATTGTCAGCGCGATCGCCGATCATAATCCCGACCTGATCGCGCTCAGCGAGTTTCGTTCGCGCCCCGGCATGGCGCTCTGCCAGGCGTTCGGCGCCAATGGCTGGCCGCACATCGTCTCCAGCAATCCAGCGGGTATCGATAACGGGATCTGCGTGCTCTCGCGCGTGCCTGTCAGCAATCACCACCCCTCGCCCGCGCCGCCGGAGAACGCGGTGCGCTGGCTTGACCTGGATTTGCCCGAGCACGGCTTCGCCATCTCGGTCCTCCACATACTGACCGCAATTCCAGGGTCGAAAGATCCCGAGGGCGCGGCCAAGACCAGGTTCTGGGACGCTCTTCTCGGGGCCGCCGAAGCGCGCCTCCACGAGCCGCTCCTGCTGCTGGGCGATTTCAATACTGGCCTGCCCTTCAAAGATGAGACCGGCTCCACGCTGTTGTGCGCCGATCACTTCGCACGTCTGTCGGCCCTGGGCTGGGTGGATGTGTGGCGACACTTTCACGGCGACGCCTCAGAATACACCTGGTATAGCCTGCCGCGCGCCGGCGTGCCGCCCAGCGGTTTCCGTCTGGATCACGCCTTCGCGTCGCCCACTATGCTGCCGCGCATCACGGCCTGCCGCTACTCCCACACCGAGCGCGAGCAGAAGGTGTCCGACCACTCCGTCCTGATCCTGGAAATCAAGTAGCCTGCGGACCGGGAGCGTAGGTGGGCTGCGGGAAAGTCGGTTGCTGCACGACGTAGCCGTAATCGTTCGGCATGATAATCCACGCCGCCAGGTACGCCAGGAAACCCACGCCGGTGGCGACCGCCACTACCAGCCAGACCGTGCGCACCAGGATGACATCCACTTCCATATAACGCGCAAAGCCCGCGCAGACTCCGGCGAGCTTTTTATTGCGCTTATCGAGCATTAATGGGCGGGAATAAGTCTCCGTATAGCCGACGCCGGTCCGCTTCCCGCAGCGCGAGCAAAAACGGTCGTCCGGCCGGGTCTCCATTCCACATTGCGTGCAATACATGGCGTTACCTCACCACCAACTACGCAAGGCACTGCCAGCTTGTTCCGCCTGTTGTGTGGCGGCCTAATTCTCGATCGGAGCCTTCTCGACCTTGTCGATAATCAGCATATCCACCGGGCCCTTCTTGGATTCCAACTGCAGTCCAAGCTGTTCCTTCAAAGCCGTGGTGAGGCTCGGACCGGCGCCATCGGGCGAACCCGCGATCGCTCCGCCGCCATCCTGCGAAGGCGGGGGCGCCATTCCGCCCATCGGTCCCATCATGCCTTCAGGAGCAAAATCCAGGTCGAAATCATACTTCGCCTTCAGCCCGGTCTCGTCCATTACCGGCCGACCCATCTGGTTGGAAATCGCTTCTGTCAGCGCGCTGACCGGCTGGCCGTTGCCCACCATGTGCATGCGGCCGGCGCTCATCATCATCATCATGCCGCCCTTGCCCATTCCCGGAGGCAGCTTGATCTGCCCGTCCGCGCCGACGCTGAGTCTGACCGGGGCTCCACCCACGCCGGGAGGACCGAAACCCGTCGTGGGACCGTTGGCTGAAGGGGGCGGGGGAGGAGGAGGCGCGAACGCCGCAGGTCCGCTCCCGCCCGAAGGACCGCCGGGAGCCGCCGCCCCAGCCGCCGCGGGATCCGGACCCTGGTCCGCCGATT
>JBDTPR010000667.1:0-4054 GCA_039932635.1 Candidatus Solibacter sp. | reverse complement strand
CGGCGTGCCCTAATTCGTTACCATGTGGATGACCGATGCAAACTGAAGCCCAGCTCTATCGCGTCTTAGTCTGCGACGACCAGCCGGATGTGCTGGAAGCGCTTCGCCTGCTGCTGAAAGGGCAGGGATGGCAGGCCGTAACCGCGGATTCTCCGAAGCGTCTGTTGGACACGGTGCGCACCGGCGGCGCTTTCGACCTGATCCTGACCGATTTGAACTATACGCGCGACACCACATCCGGACAGGAGGGCATGGACCTTTTGGCCAGCCTGGAAGCCCAGGGCAATACGATTCCGGTGGTGGTGATGACGGCCTGGGGAAATGTCGAACTGGCGGTGGAAGCGATGCGCCGGGGGGCCTGCGATTTCGTGCAGAAGCCCTGGGACAACAATCGCCTGCTGGCCACGATTCGCAAGCAGGCGGAGCCGGTGCGGAAGCGCAAGAGCGAGTTGGAAATCGCAGCTAACGTGCAGCAGAAACTTTTTCCGCGTAAGTTGCGGCGGCTGGAATCGTTGGACTATGCGGGCCATTGCATGCCGGCGCGGGAAGTGGGCGGGGACTACTACGATTTTCTGGAATTACCCGGGCGTGGGATCGGGTTTGTTTTGGGCGATGTGTCGGGCAAGGGAGTTCCCGCGGCGCTGCTGATGGCCAATTTGCAGGCATGCTTCCGGAGCCAGTCGCCGCAGGCACTGCTGCGACCCGCCGAAGTTCTGAACGCGGTGAACCGGCATTTCTTCGACTCTACGGCGGCCGAACGTTTCGCGACTTTGATCTTCGCCGCGTATGACGATGCCACGCGGCAGATCCGCTACGTCAATTGCGCGCATTGCGCACCGCTGCTGTTGCGGGCCGGCGGGCAGTTGGAGATTCTGGATTCCACCGCGACCATGCTCGGCGCGTTCGAGCAGTGGACGTGCGCCGAAGCGGTCACCACGCTGTATCCCGGCGACACCATGCTGCTGTATTCCGACGGCGTGACCGAAGCGGGCGCCGATTGCGGCGAGGAATTCGGCGAGGAACGCTTGATCCACACGCTGCGCGCCAATCAATCGTTGCCGGCCGAGGCGCTGGTGCAGGCGATTGTCGACGACGTCAATGAATTCAGCGGCGCGGCGCGTAGCGACGATGTCACCGTGGTGGCGCTGCGCGGGCTGTAATTCACGGGATGTAGCGCGCGGCGCGCTACAATGCGCTTTCCATGCACCGGTACATCCTTCTGCTGGCCAGCGCCGCCGTTGCGTTTGGCCAGTCAGCCACCACCGGCGCACTCGCCGGGTCGGTGACCGATCCTTCGGGAGCCACCCTTCCCCATACCACTGTGACGCTGGTGAACGCGGCGACGATGGCCGCGCAGTCGGCGAGCACGACATCCAGCGGTGCGTACAATTTCTCCCTGCTGGCACCCGGGGCTTACGCCGTGCAGTTTGCCGCGCCCGGATTCAAGGTGGCGCGCATGTCGTCGATCGCCATCAATGTGGGCGAGTCGCCGACATTGGATGCGGTGCTTGAGCATGGCGAAGTTCCGGAGCCGGTGCCGTGCCAGTGCAAGATCACGATCACCATTTCTTCCACCAGCACGACGGTCAACTCCAAGACGATTACGGCGGTGCCGCTGACCACGCGCAACTTCACGCAGATACTCTCGATGGCCTCGGGCTCCGCTGCGGATGTCAATAATGCGGGCACGCTGGGGCGCGGCACGCGCAGCGTCAATGTGAACGGGAATACCAGCGCCGGGAGTTATACGCTGGATGGCGCGTTTGCCCCGAGCGCGGCGCCGAACCCCGACACAATTTCGGAATTAAAGATCCAGACTTCGCAATACGATGCGGTTTACGGCGCCCAGGTGCCGAGCACGGCGCTGATCACCAAGAGCGGCGAACACGAATTCCACGGCGACGTGTGGGAGTTCGTGCGCAACGATGTGTTCAATGCGAACTCCTATTTTCGCGGGTCCACGGGACAATCCAAACCCAATCTGAAGCAGAATCAATTCGGCGCCACGCTGGGCGGTCCGGTGCTCAGGAAGAAGCTGTTCTTCTTCACGTCTTACCAGGGCACGCGGCAGGTCAACGGGCTCGATACCACATCGACATCCAACGCGATTTTGCCGCCGCTGACGAATAGCCGCTCGGCCGCCGCGCTGGCCGCGCAGTTCTGCCCCGCCAATCATCCGGGCGACCGGCGCTACCTGACGTTCGCCGGCGGACGCCAACTGGATTGCGGGAATCAGGCAA
This sequence comes from Candidatus Solibacter sp., assembly GCA_039932635.1. Taxonomy (GTDB): domain Bacteria; phylum Acidobacteriota; class Terriglobia; order Bryobacterales; family Bryobacteraceae; genus Solibacter. Next base: position 1,814 of record JBDTPR010000667.1, on the reverse strand, counting down.
CGCCGACCACTGCGGCGGTCAATCCCGTGGCGCTGGCGATTTTGCAGACTAAGACCGGCACAGGCGACTGGCTGGTGCCGGTGCCGCAGACGCTGCTGACTTCCGGCGCCAACGCGGGCCTGGGCTTCTCGTCGTATAGCGCGCCTTCCACATATGACGAGCACCAGTTTCTGATCAACGGCGATTACCTGATCGCGCCCAAGCACACGCTGGCGGCGCGCGTTTATCTGGCCACGATCGATCAGTTCCGCACCTTCGGCTCGCCCCAGGGCTATCCGGGGACGCCGATGGTGCCGGGGCAGGGAACTCCGCAGGCGCTCACCGCGCACGATAATGTGGCCAGTGTGAACCTCACTTCCGCGCTGCGCAAGACGCTGGTCAACGAGGCGCGCATGAGTTTCACGCGCGGCGAACAGAGTGCGCACGGTGAGGGAACTCCGTCGGCGACGTCGCTCGGGATGACGCCGGCCGATCGCTTTTTCGACCAGCCGCCGGAGATGAATATTCTGGGACCGCTGGGAAGCTTCCGAGTGTTCGGCACGTTGGGCAACGATTTCTCTACCGAGAACAATTACTACTCGTGGTCGGAGAATCTGTCGTGGGTGCACGGCGCGCACAGGACGCGGGCCGGCGGGTTCCTCCTGATGCAGCGCAACTGGCGCGACGACCCCGGGACGGCGCGCGGCAAAATTGTTTTCCAGACGTTCAGCGATTTCCTGTTGGGACTTCCGGCGGCCGACAATCTGAGCGCGAGCGGGCGCAGCAATATCCAATCGGTGCAGGCGAGCGAGGGCGTGGGGCCGCTGGGGCAGATACAGTTTCACTTTCACAGTAAGTACGGTTCGGGCTTCGTGCAGAACGATTACAAGGCGAGTTCGCGTCTCACGTTGAATTTCGGATTGCGCTGGGAATACTTCGGCCCGGCCACCGATCCGACCGGCATTCTGGGAAACGTGTCGCCGGAATTGATGCAGCAGACGGCGATCCCCCCGGTTTCGGGCACGCTGGTTGGGAATACAGTGGCTGCGAACTACGATCCGCGGCTGGTGAATCCTTATACCGGGCAGGCTTTTGGCGCGCCGCCCGCGTTGGTCGTTATGCGGCCCAATAGCAGCTACTATCGCAACGGCGCGCCGCTGGCCAACTTCGCGCCGCGTTTTGGTTTTGCGTGGCAACCGCTCGGCGCGGGGGGCAGGCTCAGCGTGCGCGGCGGCTACGGGCTTTTCTATCAGACTCCGCTGTATAGCGGCAATGCGGGCGGGTCGCCGCTGTTTACGGCGCCGCCTTTCGCCCAGGGCTTCACCAACGCCGATTCCAGCAACAATCTCTCCAGCCTGCAGAAGCCGTTTCCCACTACGACGCTCGGGTACGTGTTGCGCACGGCCACGTCGCAGCTTTCCGACCGCATCGCGGGGCCGGAGTACGTGGCGCCGCGCCTGCAGCAGTGGAACTTGAGCGCGCAGTTCCGGATCGCGCGCGGGCTGACCTTCGATCTCGGGTACGTCGGCTCGCAAGGCAGTCGCCTGGCTCTGGCGCGAGGCACCAATCAGCCGCTGCTCGCCTCGGCCGCGTCGCCGGTGAATTGCGGGTACGACGGAGTGCCGGCGCACTGCATCACCACCAGCACCGCGCAGAATGCGGCACTGCGCGTGCGGGTGCTGGGAGAGACTCCCACGGCGCTGGCGTCCAACGAGTTTTCCGGGGCGTCGGGGTATCACAGCATGCAGGTCACGCTGCGCAAGCAGGCGGCGCACGCGCTCTCTTTCCAGACCACGTACACGTACTCGCGCGCCGCCAGCAATACGGCGATCTAT
>JBDTPR010000666.1:0-4055 GCA_039932635.1 Candidatus Solibacter sp. | reverse complement strand
GAACTGGCCCTATGCGGATATTCAAGAATTAACCTTGTACCCTGGGAGTATACGGGTACTGTCTTATAAGGACAGGAGCAATTGGAAACTGGGTAAAGACGTGACATACACCTTCACTGGAAAATTCCCCATCGATGCGTTGGAGCGGCAGTGGAGCGCCGCGCTCGATCAGCGCTTCGTGGATGCCGCGGGCGGGAGCTCCGGGATGGCCGGCGTCAAGTTCCCCGTGAAGCAGCTTGGCCTGATGAAGGGTACGCAGGGCAATCTGACGTTTGGCGAATCCAGCGTTGTGTTCGATGCGCCGCGGGGCGCGCGCACCTGGCGGTATAAGGATATTCAGTTCATCAGCAGCGCCGGACCGCTCCAGCTATCCATTACGACTTTGGAAAAGCAGTTCGATTTTCAATTGAAGCAAGGCATTACCGAGTCTAGTTACAACCAGCTCTGGCTGGATATCGAAAGAAAGAACGGGAGAATCCAATGAAGAAGCAGATTGCAGTGGTATTCGCGGCGGCCGCTATGGCCTTCGCCGCCGGTCCGCAGACGTTTACGGGACTGATCACGGACAACATGTGCGATACCGGCGACCATAAGGATATGAAGATGGGTTCCGACCCTAAGTGCGTGGTCTCGTGCGTGAAGGGAATGAACGGCAAGTATGTGCTGTACGATGCCAAGGCGAAGAAATCGTATGTGCTGAGCGATCAGAAGACGCCTGAGCAGTTCGCTGCGAAGAGAGTGACGGTGGTCGGGACTTTGGATGCGGAAGGCAAGAATCTGAAGGTGGATTCAATCGCCGCGGCGAAGTAACGGCGTCATGGAGAACGCGGAATTCTATTGCCCTACATGCGCGAAACCCGTACTGGATCCGCTGGTGTGCGGGGATTGCAGCGCGGTGATCTGCCGTGTGTGCGGCACTCCGCTGGAAGGCATCGACGACCTGGGGATCGGGTAGGCGAGTAGGGCGAGCAGTTGCTCGCCACAAAGTCAGAGCTTCGCTCCGATGCGGGGCCAAGGGGCCCCGCGCGGGCCCGGGCGCCCGCCCCACAAGGCAGGGGGACTGGCGTTATCATCGAGGTGGCCGACGATTGCATGATTCGCACCCAGATTAGCCTGGACGAAAGGGAATACGCCCTCATCAAGAGAGAGGCCGCAGCTCTGGGCATCCCGATTGCGGAGTTGGTGCGGCGCGCACTGCGGCAGGCGTTGCCGGTCTATGTGAAGGCTCCCTGGATGTGGTACGCCGGCTTCGTCGAATCGGGCGATCCGAATTCCAGCCAGTCTATCGACGAAGTCATCGCGTAGTCTGAGTCGTGAGGCATCGACGACCCGGGATTTAGGGCCGTCTGATACCATTGATATCAACACCTTTGACCGGCACAGTTCCAGACATTCTGGCCCGCATCGTGGCCCAAAAGCGATCCGACCTTGCGAACTCCGTTGCTCCGCTCGCGATTTGGGAACGCGAGGCCGAGTTGCGCCTGGCATCGCGGCGGGATTTCCGTGCGGCTTTGACGGCGAAGTCTCCGGCGATTATTGCTGAGGTCAAGAAGGCTTCGCCCAGTAAAGGCGTGCTGGCGACGGACTTCGATCCTGTGCGGATTGCGGCGTCGTATGAAGCGGGCGGAGCGGCGGCGCTTAGTGTGCTGACCGATGGGCCGTTCTTTCAGGGTAGCCTGGCGGATTTGCAGGCGGCTCGCGGCGCCGTGTCGTTGCCGGTCTTGCGCAAGGACTTCACGATCGACCCGTCGCAGATTCTGGAAGCGGCGGCGCATGGGGCCGATGCGATTCTTTTGATCGCGGCCATTTTGAGTACCGATGAGATGCGTTCATTTCGCGAGATTGCAGCGCGGTACCGATTAAGCGCTCTGGTCGAGGTGCACGATCGGGCTGAGTTGGAGCGTGCGATCGATTCGGGCGCCGAAATAATTGGGGTCAATAATCGGAACCTCTCGACGTTCGAGCTGTCGTTGGACGTGTCGCTTTCGCTGGCGGAGTTCATGCCTCGGAATGCGGTGCTGGTGAGCGAGAGCGGGATTCACAATTCCGCGGATATCGCCCGTTTGCGTGCCGCTGGGTATCAGGCGTTCCTGGTGGGCGAGCATTTGATGAAGTCCGGCGATCCGGCGACTGCTTTGCGCGAGTTGGTGGCATGAGTTTGGAAGGAAGAGTAGTGGTGCGCCGACTGAAGTCGGTGCGCAGACTGAAGTCTGCCCCACAATGATGATCAAGGTGTGCGGGATTACGAATCAGCGCGATGCGTCGGCGGCGATTGACGCGGGCGCTACTGCGATCGGGTTTAACTTCTACCGCCAGAGTCCCCGGTACGTGCGGCCCGACGCGGCGGGCGCGATTGCCGCGGTGGGCGTGTTGCGGGTCGGCGTGTTTGTGAATGAGACGCCGTCGGCGATTGAAGAAATTGCCCGTCTTGCTTCGCTCGACGTCGCGCAGTTGCATGGGGACGAAGAGCCCTCCGATTTTCCGCAGGGGCTTGCCGTTTGGAAGGCGGCTCGCGTGTCCGCGGGCTTCGATCTCTCGCGGTACACGGCTACGCCCGCGCAGGCAATTTTGCTGGATGGCCCGGCGGCCGAGTTGTATGGCGGCGCGGGCGTCACGTTCGATTGGACCCTGGCGCGCAATTCGCGACTGCGGATTATCGTGGCGGGAGGGCTGGACGCGTCGAACGTGGGGCGCGCCATCGCGCTGGCGGAGCCTTGGGGAATCGATTCGTGCTCACGCATTGAGGCATCACCGGGAATCAAAGACCACATGAAGATGACAGAGTTTATAAATGCAGCACGTCAGGCAGCCCAGGCGGCGCTGCGCTCATGATTTCACAACCCGATGCCGGGGGACATTTCGGACCTTACGGTGGGCGCTACGTGCCCGAGATTCTGATGGCTCCGATCGAGGAGTTGGAGACCGCGTATCTGGCGGCGCGCGACGATGCCGGCTTCCAGGCGGAACTCGCGGACCTGATGCACAACTACGCGGGCCGTCCGACTCCGCTGTATTTCGCCAAGCGGCTGAGCGACACGCTGGGCGGCGCGCGCATTTGGTTGAAGCGCGAAGACCTGCTGCATACCGGCGCGCACAAAATCAATAACGCGCTGGGACAGGCGCTGTTGGCGCGGCGCATGGGCAAGAAGCGAATCATCGCCGAGACCGGCGCGGGGCAGCACGGCGTCGCGACCGCGACAGTCTGTGCGCTGCTGGGCTTCGACTGCGTGGTCTACATGGGCGAAGAGGACATGCGGCGGCAGCGGTTGAATGTCTTCCGCATGCGTATGCTGGGCGCGCGAGTGCAAGGCGTGTCGAATGGTAGCGCGACGCTGAAGGACGCGATTTCGGAAGCGATGCGCGATTGGGTGACCAACGTCGGCGATACCTATTACTTGCTGGGAAGCGCACTGGGCGCGCATCCGTATCCAATGATGGTGCGCGATTTTCATAAGGTGATCGGCGAGGAAGCGCGTGAACAGATCCTGGCGGCGGAAGGCAAGCTGCCCGATACTCTGATCGCCTGCGTGGGCGGGGGCAGCAACGCGATCGGCCTGTTCCACGCGTTCATCCCGGACGATGCGGTGGAACTGATCGGCGTGGAGGCGGGCGGCCGCGGCAACGGGTTGGGCGAGCACGCGGCGCGCTATCGCGGCGGGGCTCCGGGCGTGTTGCAGGGCGCGTACAGCTATCTGCTGCAGGACGAGCACGGGCAGGTGTCGCTGACGCACTCGGTGTCGGCGGGGCTGGATTACGCGATGATCGGTCCGGAGCATGCGTGGCTGCGCGATCAGAATCGCGCGGCGTATGTGGCGGCGAGCGATGCCGAAGCGCTGGCGGCGGCGCGGCAGCTTTCGCGTATCGAAGGCATCATGCCGGCGCTCGAAAGCGCGCACGCGGTGGCCGAAGCGATCAAACGCGCGCCGGCCGCAAAGGGCAAGACGTTCATCGTGAATCTCTCGGGCCGCGGCGACAAAGACATCGACATCTACCGCGAAAATTTCAAGGAGCTCGACCCGGCATGAGCCCCGCTATAAAGATGACTCGAATCGGTC
>JBDTPR010000665.1:0-4059 GCA_039932635.1 Candidatus Solibacter sp. | reverse complement strand
GGGTGGCGGCATGCCGCGTTTGGCAAACAGGATGACGCCATCGCGCCCGAGCAGGTAGACAGTGCGCTTCACGATCAGGCCATCGGCGTTGTAAGCCTTGGCGATCGCGCGCCCCTCGTCCACCAGCAAGGGGAAGGGGAAATTGAACTTGGTGCGGAATTTGGTGTGCTTTCCCGCGCTCTGCGGATTGACGCCAAAGACCTCCACGCCGAGCGATTTGGCGGCGCTCCAGTTGTCGCGGAACTCGCACAGCTGTTTGGTGCAGCCCGGCGTATCGTCGCCCGGATAGAACACCAGGACGACGAACTTGCCCCGCAGTCCCGTAAGCGTGACAGTGCGGCCGCTATCGTCTTCGGCCGAGAATTCGGGCGCGGCGGAACCTACCGCGAGAGGATCGGAAAAGAGCCAGGAGAGCATCATTGCACCGCGATTCGAACTTCGTTGCTATACGTGCTGCCGCTGGTAACAATCAACGGGATCGAGCCGGCGGGCAGGCCTTCCGGCACCCGCACGTTCACCTGATACAGGCCCTGGAAGCCCGGGGCGAGACCTGCGAAGGAAGGCGTGGCCGCCACCGAGCCAAAGTAGACTGTTGGCACCACGGTGGCGATTTGCAGTCCGCGCAGAGTGCGTGTGGCGCCCAATCCTGTGCAGTAAATTTCGATGAAGTCGCCGGCCTTCACCGGGGTGCTGGACGCCCTGATCAACGTCCCCGAGTGCACTACGGCATCGTCGAAAATGCCCGGCTGCGCGGAGACCAGCGCCAGCGTTGAGGTCGCGGTTACGCCGGAGGGCGATACAGCAGCCAGCGCGGAATCGACCAGAGGGGCGTCGGCAGGGATGTAGAAATTCACCTGTGTATCGCCGGCATAGAAAAGGTTCACCGCGTCGCCATTCAAGGTGATCACCGCGCCCGTAAGATTGGTGCCGAAAATGGTGGCGATGGAGCCGGGCGAGATTCCGGCGGCGAAAGAGGCGGCATTGACCACAGCGCCGATCACAGGAACCCCGTTGCCTGCATTCAGCGTGACGTTGACCGAGGGGGCGGCTTCCACGGAGAGCTTCAGCCTACTGATGGTATCGGCGCCCGGCGTCCACTGAAATCGCGCGTCGCCCGCGGAGTCCGCGATGGCCACCGTAGGCGTGACGCTGCCGCTGGTCGCCGCGGCCACGATTCGTGCGCCGGAGTAGGCGATGCCATTGGCATCGGTGAGGCGCACCACAACGGGACCGCCGCCATCGCCGGAGATAGTGCGCAGCGCGAGGAGCGCGGGCGCGGCGACTTGTACGCGCGCATAGGCGGTTTCGTAGTCGGCGTCGGCGGGAGTGGCAAGGAGTTCCTCTACTCCCGGTGCAGCGCCGGTGACGGTGAAAGTCGCGCTGGAAGCGCCCGCGGGAATGGTGACCTGCGCAGGCACCTTAGCCACCCCGCTCGGAGCGGAGAGCCGCACGATGAGATCGGCATTCGGCGGCTTTTGCAGGCTGATCGTGGCTGTCGTGCTGCCGCCCGACACAACACCGGCAGCCGGGAAGAGCGAGAGCCGCACGCTGCGATTCAGCGTCGTATCTGCGATCGCCAGGCCCGCCGAGAACTTAGAGTAGGCGGCCACGAATTGCTCGCGGTACGTATCGACCTGCTTGACGCTGCCGGCGATGTCGGCGTCGAGCCCGCCGCGCGCCACCAGCAGGATGAAGCCGAACCGGAAGCGGCGCTGCGCCACGGTGTGATCCGGCGTGCGGCGCCCCATCGTCCTGGCGACGTCGCTGGCGGTGATATTCATGCGCGTCCCGGTGAAGGAAACGTTGGACTGCGGATGGCCGAGAGGAGAGACGCTAGGATTGAGCACGACGAAGGTCTCTATACCGTCGGGGGGCGCGAAGCCCATCAGGTAGCGGTCCAGCGGCGAGTAGCCCTGCGTGACGGCGGCGGTGACGAAGCTGCCCTGCCCGCGATCGATAATCTGCTCGCCTTCGTTCAGTGAAGCCTCCGAATTAAACACAAAGCTCCAGTGCGAGCCGCCGTAGCCAATCATCGGCTGCGCGCTCGGATCCACCGGATCGGGGACGCTGGCGAAGGCAAGGAAGAGGTGGCCTGCCTCGTGACCCAACACGGTCATGGGCGTGTCTTGCGAGCTGGCGCGCTTGGATACGACAGAGTTGGGGTCGGGCAAATAATCGCCGATCATTCCCATGTTCAACACGCTGGATAGTCGCGAGGGGGAGCCGTATTCCGGACCGTTGTCCTGTGCCGGGACACCGTAGCCCGTGGCGCGGGAGCGCACCGTGGCCTCGTACGCCAGTGCGCCGGGCGCCGAGACGACTCCCATGGTGTTGTAGACCACCAGGAAATCGTACGCATCCTCGTGAGTCTGATAAAACTTCTGCGCCAGGGCGACGACGTCAACCGCGGAGGTGTTGCCGAAACGCTCGGCGATAGCTGCCGGGTATTCGGCGGAAGTATCGTTGGCGAAGGAGACGACGGCGGTTCCGGCTTTGGCATAGCCGGGGGCAATGCCCACCACGGCATTCGTAGGGGTGGAGTCAGTGTAAGCGAACTCGATCGTACCATCCAAGTAAAGTCGGATCTGAAAGGTCTGCGGAGTACCGTTGCCGAAATCGGAATACTCGCGCACGCTGACCCAACTGAAGACGGCATGGGTAGCGTCGGCGAAGTAGCGCACGCTGCCGGGAGCGCGCGAGGGGTCGAGGTCTGTGAAGAGCGCGGCGATGCGCGGCGGTCCCCCGGTCAAGCGGCCGAGGGATCGTGAACTGCTCGCATTTTCGCCGGCGTTGAAGCTGAGGTTGCCGTCGGAATTCAGGAAGGTCTGCGTGTAGCTCGCGCCGTAGAAGGGGAAGTCGAACGGCAGGGCGAAGACGCGGACATCGTCGTCGCCCAGCGCGGCCGCGACGCGACCCAGGTTTGCGGCCGCGGTGTCGTAGCTCGCAGCCGAGGTGCGGAACTTGTAGCGCGTGGCGCCCGCCACGGGAGTGAACGTCACGGTAAGGTTCCTGAGGTTGAACTCGTTGAGCGTTTCGACGATGCCGTCGGAGTCCTCGATGACGGCAATGTTGCCGATGTCGCGACTGGTGGCCGCGGCGGCGCTGGCGAGGGGGCGCGGCTTTCCAGCGCGGGCGCGTTGCGCCTGGCGATGCAGGAAGAGGCTTTCGGCGGGAGTCGTGCCGTTGGTGGCGCAGACGGCGAACTCCTGGCGCGCCGGCAAGGGCATGGCCATGATCGCAAGAGTTGCTATGAAGGACCGGAAGCGCCGCATAGAAGGGTTGTCTTCATTTTCACACGCCGGCGCAAGCTAAGATGATTTCCATGGCTTATTGCATTCATTGTGGAAATCAGATCGCCGATGGCTCGCGTTTTTGCCCCGTCTGTGGGCAGGGGCAAGCACCGGCAGCCGCGGGCGCGGCGGGAGTGCCGCCGCCGTCCTATTCAACCCCGGAGCCGCTCGACTATACGATTCAGGGCGACAACCTGCAAGTGGCGCGCGTGCGCCTGGCCCCCGGTCAGGAACTCTACGCTGAGGCCGGCAAAATGGTCTATAAGACTGCCAACGTGCATTGGGACACGCGCATGAGCGGCAACTCGCTGGGCGAGAAACTGATGGGCGCGCTGCGCCGCACGGTTACCGGCGAATCGCTGTTCCTCACCTATTTCCGGGCCGATGGCGCCGGGGAAGTGGGCTTCGCGGGCAATTATCCCGGCCGCATACAGGTGTTCGATCTCCCCGCCGGGCGCAGTCTGTTGGCGCAGCGCGACGCGTTCCTGTTCGCGCAGCCTTCGGTGCAGTTCAGCGTGGCGCTGGTGAAGCGCCTGGGTGCCGGCTTCTTCGGCGGCGAGGGCTTCATCCTGGAAAAGTTCACCGGCCCCGGCGCGGTCTTCATTCACGCAGGCGGCGATTTCATCGAATTCGATCTGACGGCAGGACAGGTGATCCAGGTGGACACCGGCTGCATCGTGGCGTTCGAAGAGACGGTGGATTACGACATCCAGCTGGCAGGCGGTATCAAGACGGCGCTGTTCGGCGGCGAGGGCTTTTTCCTGGCTAC
>JBDTPR010000664.1:0-4074 GCA_039932635.1 Candidatus Solibacter sp. | reverse complement strand
GGGCTTGCCGTACTGCGTAAGCGGATATTTCACCGCAAAGACGCAGAGATAACCGCAGAGAAAATCACTCTCTTCTGCCCTCAACTCTGCCATCCCGCTCGGCCCTTCTTCTCTGCGCTTACCTCTGCGTCTCTGCGGTGAATATCCTCTCTGCCTTTAATACAACGCTGCCACAAGTCCTACATAGGATCGCCGGTCTTATGGTCGGTGATCTGGAAGCGCAGAAACTCATGGATCGCCTTCAGGGCTTCCGGATTCTTCGTCGCGATTCGCACTTCCCCGCCAGTCTCCAATTTAGAAAACGTGTAGCCAATTTCCTTCTTCAAGGTCTGCATCACCGGCACTCCCGGCGGCGTGACTTCGTGGATCAACATCGGAGCTTTGAAATTGCCGTCCGCGAACATCCCCGCGATGTGGCCCAGGTGCATTTGGATCTGGTCGCGGCTGGCGGTGTCTTTGGCGTCGTTCGCAGTGACTTCGATTGTGCCTCCATCCTTTGTGAGGCGGAAGTGGTGGGTGGTCTTCTCGTGGGAGAAGCCCATCACCTTGTCGCCGCGCTGATTGACGCCTTCATGTTGCGTGTGATCCTGCGCGAACGTGCCGAGCGCCGCGAATAACGTAATCGTCAAGATGCGTTTCATCGTATGTCCCCTAAGGCATCGAGTAAGCGTGCCTGTGTCCCTTCCGGAGTGGCGTCGAGCCGCTGCTCCCAATCCACCACGAGTTGTCGTAACTGATCGCGCAGTACCGTCATCTCGTCGAGCTGGCGTTCCAGCCCGGCCAGTTTAGCCACCGCCAGAGCGCGCACCTCGCGGCAAGGCGCCCCGCCGCGTTCCCGCACGCGCAGAATGCGCGCCAGTTCCGCCAGCGAAAAGCCGATTGCCAGTGCGCGGCGAATCGTCCGCACGCGCACCTGCGCTTCCGCCGGATATTGCCGGTAGCCTGCACTGGTCCGCTGCGGTCTGGGCAGCACACCCACGCGCTCGTAATGACGCAGCGTATCGGTGCTGATGCCGCAGGCACGCGCCAGTTCCCCGGCGCGCATGGGGGGCAAACCCGTCGTGGATTGAGAAGTGCTTTTCACCTTCCGAAAGTAGTATCGAGCCCGGAACCGTTCCAGGGTCAAGCGCTATTTTTAGAGGTCGGTACCGCGGCGCCAGCGCTCTTCGAAGAGCGCCTTCATGGCCTCGCCCATACCGTCGTGACGGAACACCACCGCCGTCCAGGTGGGGCGCGTGATCACCGGATCGAGCAGCGCGAGCAGGCCGCTCTCGCCATCGAATACCGCGAGTTTCATGGGCAGCGATTCGGCGATACGCACCTGCACGCCGCTCTGCACGTATTCCACAAGGCGCTGGCGGTGCGTGGTGTCAAGCGAAGCGGACTCCAGCAGCAGGCGACAGGCGACGCCGCTCTGGCCTGCCTGTTTGACCAGCTTCTCGTCGAGCGGATCCACGGCGTACGGCGGGCGCGAGAACTCCAGATACTCGTGTTTCACTTCCTGCAGCATGCGCCGGTATTCGGCGCCGGTCTGCGCCGGTTCGGTGACAATGCGTAGGAAATCGAGGGTGCCGCGGCCGCCCTGGCCTTCGGAGTAAAGCGACTTGAGATCGTCAATCAGGGCTCCGCCGGCACGGCCGTTGTCGGTGAGCTCCTGCTCCAGCACCTGACGTTTGCGCGCCAGGTAACCAGGTATGGCGAGGCTGGGTTCCACCGCCGAGAAGAGCTTCGTCTTCTCCTGAACAACCTGGGCGAAGCCTTTCTCCACCAGACTGTCCAGAACTTCATAAATCTTCTGGCGGGGCACGTGCGCTCGCGCCGCCAGTTCCAACGCTTTGAATTTCGGATGTCCCAGCAGGACCAGGTACGAGCGGGACTCGTACGCATTCAGTCCGAGCTGTTGCAGGCGCCGCCAGAATCGTTGAAAATCAACCTCGCCCAATTCTTCGCTCATATTCCTCAACCTTATCAAAGCCTGGCTCCCTTTCGTTAACGGACTCGGGAACACCAAACCCTACTGGTATAGGCTACAATGTTTGCAACGGGTTATCCACGCAGTTGTGGAGATCGGCGTGATCAGCGATCCTGGGAATTCAAACCCGCCAGTCGCCCGAGACCGGTAAGTACCAATTTGATTTGGTAATTGTTTGACTTGATACTTGTGGATCTCTACAATTACGGACGGATAGCGTATGTCTGAGAACAACATGGGCACGAATGGACCTTCGGCATTAGGCACGTCTGCGAAGTCCAAGATCCGGATTGTAGTTGCGGACGATCATCCGATCTTTCGCGATGGGCTGTGCCGGTTGCTGGCCCTGGAAGAAGATTTCGAAGTCGTGGCACAGGCTCAGGACGGCCGGCAGGTGCTTGATGTACTGCAGCAGCACGAGCCCGATATCCTCCTGCTCGATCTGAAAATGCCCGGCCTCGATGGCTTGGCGACGTTGCAGCGCCTGCAGATTGCCAAGAACAAAACCCGCGTAATCGTTCTCACAGCCTCCGACGACAAGAATGAATTTGTCCAGGCGATGAAACTCGGAACCTCGGGAATTGTATTGAAGCAGACAGCGACGGAACTCCTCATCAAGAGCATCCGAAAAGTGCACGCGGGTGAAATCTGGCTGGATTCCCATACCACCGCCGCCGTCATCCGACAGTTCGTGGCTAACGACGAGTCTCAGCAACCGAGCATCCAGTCGATGCCCCAGGCGCCGCCCACACGCGAGCGTGAGCGCTCTCCGCTGAGCCAGCGCGAACGTGAAATCGTCGCACTGGTGGCCCAGGGGTTTAAGAATAAGGAAATGGCCGAGAAGATGTTCATCAGCGAGCAGACGGTCAAGAATCACCTGCACAACATCTTCGACAAACTGGGCGTTTCCGACCGCCTGGAACTGGCGCTCTACGCCATCCACAACAACCTGCACTCGGGCAGATAGGCCGCCGCTATAGTCCCCACATCCCGGCCCACTCGCGATACAAACGATATCCCTCTACCGTTCGAAAGATAGTGTGCGCGTCCTGAAAGCACTCGCCCGTGGCCTCCCAGTTCGCGCGGTATTCGCGCAGCGTCTGGAGATTGTTCCGCACCTGCCTTCGCCATTCCGCGGGATCGTTGACGTCGCGCGCGGCGCCGGATTCCTCGGGACGCTCCAGGTCTGCCAGCACACCCAGCGGATGCAGCGGCCACAGTGCGTCGGCCTCGAAACAGACGACGGCTTCCGGGTCGCTCGATAGCGGATGCGGCTGGCCGAGCTTCCAGCAATCGTGCGAAGCGATGATGGCTTCGCAGCGCTCGCGAACCAGCGTGGAGACGATGCCCAACTGGCGCAGCAACTGCCCGGCATTGCGCGCTCCCATCTGCATGTGGTGAGTGCGCTGCGCCGCTTTCCGCTGTATCAGGGCGGCGGCCAGCAGGGGGTCGCGCTTCGCGGCCTCGCGGACCATGCGCTCCGTGATGCGCTGGATGGGATGCGTGTCGTGCAGAAACGTCGCGCAGATCACGGCGAGCATGCCGTCGAGCGGCAGGCGTTCGGTCTCGCCGATGCGCATGGCGGCGCCGAAGACGACAAACTCGTGCTCTACGCGATTGTCGTCCGCAGTGCGTTTGGAGAGCCAGCGGTCGAAGGTTGCCGCTGCGACGGCATGCGAGACGCTGCGCAATTCCTCGCGCGAAACATCGTCCTGCACCACGCCGAGCCCGCATTCGAGCATAGCTCGCAGGTGTGCGGGCAGGGTGTCGAGCGGTAAGTGCAAAGCCGCTATGCCCCGTTACCTTGGTCTTTGGAGCCGTACTCTTTGAGCTTGTTGTGGAGGGTCTTGAGGCTGATGCCCAGGATATCGGCGGCGCGCGTCTTATTGTTGCGCGTGTGCTCCAGGGTGCGCAGGATCAAGCCCTTCTCGGCATTCTCGACGGTAGTGCCGATGGGGAATTTGACGCCATCGGGATCGTCCTGTGGAATGGTCGCGGGGGCCTCTACCGACGCTTCGGACGCCGCGCCCACGGCCATCGCCTGGCGACCCTGCAGGAACGCGGGGAGATACTTGCTCTCGATTGAGCCCTCGCCCGCCAGA
>JBDTPR010000663.1:0-4091 GCA_039932635.1 Candidatus Solibacter sp. | reverse complement strand
ATCTCGGCGGTGGACAAATTCATCGTGCAGAAGGCGCCCTGGAAACTGGCGCGTCTGGCCGATCAGACGGCGCAAGCCGACCTCAGCGCCACCTTGTATACGGCGGCGGAAAGTCTGCGCGTCGCCACGGCTTTGTTGAGCCCGGTGCTGCCGCAATCGGCGCCCAAGATCTGGGCGCAGCTCGGCATGCCCGGATCCATCGACGACCTGCGCTTCGAAACCCTGGAATGGGGCACGCTCCAGCCGGGCCAGAAAATTGGCGAAATCGTTGGCGTGTTCCCGCGCATCGAACTGAAGGAAGCCGTGGAGAAGATGCGCACGCTGGAGGAAGCAGTCACCGCCGAGCAGAACATACTGCTGGGCAAGAAGCCCGCGGCGCCTCCGGCCAACGTCGCGCCGCCAAGTCCGAAGATCGCGATCGACGATTTCGTGAAGGTGGATCTGCGCGTGGGCCTGGTGCTGTTCGCCGAGCGCGTGAAGGGTTCCGACAAGTTGATGCATATGAAGGTGGACATCGGCGAGAGCGAACCGCGCACCATCGTGGCCGGGATCGCGGAGGCTTATGCCCCGGAGCAGATGCTCAATCGCAAAGTGGTCATCGTCGCGAATTTGCAGCCGCGTAAGCTCAAGGGCATCGAATCGAATGGCATGATCGTGGCGGGTTCGGTCGAAGGCGGCAAACCGGTGCTGGCGGGTTTCCTCGAAGAAATCCCGGTGGGAGCACGCCTGAAGTGAAGCTGGTCGATTCGCACTGTCACCTGGACGACGAGAAGTTCGATAGCGACCGCGAGCAGGTGATGGAGCGCGCGCTCGCCGCGGGCGTGGAGATGATGATGGCGATCGGTACCGGCGGCGAATTGGATGTCGCCATCCGGCAGGCCGAGCGGTATCCTTTCATCTACGCGACCATCGGCGTGCATCCGCACGATGCGGCGAAGGCAACGGAGGAGACGTTCGCTCAGTTGCGAGATTTGGCGAGCCATCCCAAGGTGCTGGCGGTGGGAGAGATCGGGCTGGATTACCATTACGATTTCTCGCCGCGCGACATCCAGCACGCAGTGTTCGAGCGGCAGTTGGAAATCGCCGCGGAGTTCGGGAAGCCCATCGTGATTCACACGCGCGAGGCGTGGGAGGACACGCTGGCGCGGGTTACGACACTGCCGAATGGCGGGATCATGCACTGTTTCACGGGCGATCGCGGGCAGGCGGAACAGGCGTTGGAGCGCGGTTTCCACCTCAGTTTCGGCGGCGTGCTGACCTTTCCTAAAGCGGAGGAATTGCGCGAAGCGGCGCGCATGGTCCCGGAAGATCGCCTGCTGGTGGAAACGGATTGTCCCTATCTCGCGCCGGTGCCGCATCGCGGAAAGCGCAACGAGCCGGCGTTCGTAGTGGCCACGGCACGCCGGCTGGCAGAGGTGCGCGGCACTACGGTCGAGGCGATCGCGGAATGTACCACTCGTAATTTCCGCGGCCTGTGTTTGCGCCCACCGCCTGCAAACGGTTAAACTGGTTAACTTACATGAATTTAGGCAAGCTGGGACAGGTGCTGACAGCTCGGGAGATTTTCGACCTGATCCAGGACGACATGGTCCAGGTGGAAAAGAAGATCACCGTGGAATCTGTGGCGTCGGTGGATGCGGTCACGGCGATCGGGCAGTATCTGCAATCCGCGGGCGGGAAACGTCTGCGTCCGGCCCTGCTTTTGCTCTCGGCGAAACTGGTGGGCGATGGCGGGCCGTCGGCGATTCAACTCGGCGCGGTCGTGGAGCTCATCCACGCGGCCACGTTGATTCACGACGATGTGATCGACACGGCGGAGACGCGCCGCGGCCGGCCGTCCACCAACGTGCAATGGGGCAATCACACGTGCGTGCTAGCGGGCGACTGGATGTACATGCAGGCCTTCCAGATCGCGCTGCGCGAGCGCAGTTTCCAGATGCTCGATCTGCTCATCGGCCTGACGCAAATGATGGTCGAAGGCGAACTGCTTCAGCTCGAGCGCATCGGCCGCATCAATGTGACCGAAGCCGATTGCATGGAACTGGTGGACCGCAAAACGGCCTGCCTGTTCAGCGTGTGCGCACGGCTCGGCGCGCTGGCGGGCCATACGGATGAGCTGACGGTGAATAAGCTCGGCGACTATGCGTGGAACCTGGGAATGGCGTTCCAACTAGTGGACGACGTCCTGGACTTCACCTCTCGCGAGAAGACGCTCGGCAAGCCGGTGGGCGGCGATCTGCGCGAAGGCAAGGTGACCCTGCCGCTGGTTTATGCGCTGGAGTGTGCCACGCCCGAAGAGCGCGGACTCGTGGAAACCATCCTGACGGATCGCAGCTATGAGCGCGTCCCCTTCAAGCGCATCCTGGCATTGTTAGAGAAGTACCGCGGCATCGAGCGAGTGAAAGAGAAGGCACAGGCGTTCACCGATAAGGCGCGGCGGACGATGGGCGAATTCCCCGAGTCGCCATACCAGCGGGCGCTACTCGCAGTAACGGATCTGATCACCGAGCGCGATCACTAAAACGGCAAGCCAACCCTTCGTCCGCGCCTCTGAAAGCTTCCGCATGGAGTGTATTCCATTTCACCATGCCGGAAGCCGCCGCTGATTCCCTCCCCTACTCGCCGTATTCGCGAATCCTGAAGAGGGTCAGCATTTCGCGAGAGCCCAATTCGAAGCTCTCCTGGGATGCCCGTGCCTGCACCCAAATTTTCGAGCTGCCGTCGGGGCCAAGGTATTGCTCCCGCGTGCGGCAGCGTCCGCGGAACACGAAATCGAAGCTGCACCCCAAGGCGGTTCCGGCCAGCAGCAGGCGGCGCAGGCGAGCCGCTTCGGGATCGGGACGCGCCACCAATTGTGCGCAAATCAGGTGTACCGCCCAGGCGAACCACATGACATGGCCTTCGATGGTGTGGTGCAGCGAGGAGCTTTTGCGGCCGTCCTCGGCGGGGATCCGGGCATAGCGTTCGGGGCAGGCGGGTAGGGTGTCTCGGCCGAAGCGCTCCATGGCGTCGAGGTAGGCGACGGCGTCCACCTCACCTGCGGGATCGGCGAAGTGCTGGCGGACCAGACGCAGTACGAGTTCGTCAACGGCAAGGACGGCTTCAGCCACGTGGGGGCGGCGCGCCTCGGTGGTGAAGCGCTCAAGCAGGACGGGATCGGGCTCACTATCGGACTGCAGCGCGAGCATTTTCCATGAGTCGAAGACCGGATTGCGATAATTAGCAGGAGAGGGCAGGAAGGCGGTAAGCAGGCCGGGATGTTCGTCGTCGCCGAAGTAATATCGCCCATGGGTTTCGGGATGGTAGACATCCCAATACTCGGTCCAGGCATCCAACTCGCGGAAGTAAGCCGAATATCTATTGGCTGCCCACTTAGGACAATAGTCGCGCAGCCACTTACTAAGCTGATCGACTTCCCGAGTAGGCAGACCGCTGAGGGCCTGTTGAATCGCGCTTTCCGGCAGAGTACGAAGATGCTCGCGACAGGCAAACCAGTCTCCGGCGGGAGCCCCGGTGGCGCGGAAGAATTGCGTGTCTTTCGGAAGGTCATCCAGGCCGGCGAGCCCGGTCATACGGCTCGCCGGCCTGATAGCGGCGTCACCCGACGACGATGACAACATTCCCCGCAGGCTGCCCACCGGCGAGATGCGCAATTCCTTGATTGACCAGCTTGTTGGCTGCGGTCATGATGGCCTTGGAGGCTTCGGGCTGTTTGATCCGGGCTGCCGACGAGAGGATCTTCAGGGCCGAGGAGAGTTCCAGGCTTTGCTCGGGGTTCCAGCCAGGGACCCGCTCAATCTTGAAACCTCCGTGCCCGTCGGGAACGAGTTTGATGCCTGGGGCGTCAGTGCCGCCGATGATAATAATCGCTTGCTCTTGCAGGGGTGCGGGTTTCGTTGACATAGTTCCACCTCAAGCTAGCGCCGTTCCACGTGAGCAGCATTCAGCGTAAGCTTCTTTTTGGATTCTATGTGAGTCGGGGGTGGCGGCCTATCGGGAGTACACCGGACTAATCCAGTCCGGTGTACTCCTGTAACCTAACTTCTAACTTGTACGTGGGAACCTTACGCCATGACCTTCAGGAATGCCCT
>JBDTPR010000662.1:0-4102 GCA_039932635.1 Candidatus Solibacter sp. | reverse complement strand
GGGAGCTGGCAACCTCCAGCGAGTGCTCCGTGCTGCCTCAAGGATTTCATCCGGTGGATTGCAGATTCCTTGAAAGATCCCAGACCGTTCGCTTACGGGCTGTCGATTGCGCAGATCGTAGAACACCAGCGACGCCGTCAGCTTCGCGCCTTTCCATCCCACCGCTCGCTCGATCTGTGAGCAGTGGGCATCCGCATTGGCCAGCACCAATGTGATGCGCGGCACTCCGTCAATGCCCTGATCGCTGGACGCCTGAAGCTCGAAGGCATTGTGCCGCATCACCCGGGCGCTGTAGTCCACGTCGCCGACTGTTACGGAGTGCGTACTCCAGTGTTCCGCCTGGCCTCCGGGAAGCGTGCAGTCGAACAGCAGGAGTGGGGTCTCTGTGACTGCCTGCTCCTTAATCTCAAAGATGGTTTGCATGGATGATTTTCACTGTGCAGGAATGGCGATTTTCGCTGGTGCGCGAAATCGTCAGCACATCTTCCCCCAGATGGGCGTTCTCATAGACACCGCCGCGCGTGCTCGCCATGTAGCTCGATGCGGCGCATTGCGCTTCGGCTTGCAGTCCGAACACTTCTACCGTGGCGCCAGCCGGCACCGCGATCGAAAAATGAACCGACTCCGCCGCGACGTTTCCTTGCCCCGTCACCGATACTCTCGTCCATTCGGTGGTGACAGCCTTCGCCGCCGAGCGCCCCGCGATTGACATCGCGATGCTCATTGGTGCCGCGGACCGAACATACGCGCTGAAGCAGTACTGGTAATCCCCCGGCGCGACGAGCGTCTGGCTCGCGCGCTGGTCGCCGCCGCTTTGATTGTGGAGTTCCCATGCGGCCGTGCCGCCCTTCGGGTCCGCAATTCCGGCGCTCGAGGTCAACAAGGGATCCCGTTGCCAGATCTCGTCACCGAGTTGATCGCTGAACGCCAGCAAATTTCCGGCGGGATCCAAAAACGTGAACCCCTGCAGCGTGCCCTCCGCCGCGTCGAAGAACGACCGCAGTGCCGCGGCCTCAGCGTCACTCAGGTCTTCATAGACCAGGACCCACTCCGTCGTCTCCGCCGCCGGGTCTGCGATCCTGATCGTGCTGCCGTCGCTCGCGCGATTGATCACCGTGCGCGCCCGCCTGGTCTTCAGCACGGGGAATTGGGTCAGCGCCCCGCTTTCGAGTTGTGGATATACCAGCATGTTTCTACCGATTCCGCACCACGGTGAGCCTTGTGTTCCCGCCACTTTCCGAAAGAGTCGCCAGTTGCAGGACATCGTCCGCGATGCTGCAATCGGCGTGCACCTGTCCATCCCAGGGATCGACGAATTCGAATCTCGCGAAGGCCCCCTGATTCGCGCGGAAGAATTCCTCGATCGCCGCCATCTCCGAGTCGTCCAACCTGCTCAACTGGATCTCCCACTCGAGCCGCGCACCAGCCGAGTCGCGATAGCGTTGGTCGCTGCCATCTACAAACCGGACAATCTGATTCCGAAACTGCGCCCTTCGGGCCAGCGGATACTGCGCGACGGCGCCTGTCTTTAATTGCGGAAAGGTAGCCATGTCAGAGTTCGTTGACCACATCGTTGATTGCGTTCAGATTGAGCATCGCGTCTCGTACCGCCAGGGCGATGTCGTTGCTGCGATCCAGAAATGATCGGGCATCCATGGCCTGGACGTTCACCGTGATCTGCTGCCCAGTCGTGCTCTGCGGCGCCTGTTGGCTCTCCGCTGCCCGCTGGACCGGGTAGCTCCGCGCCAGCCCCATCTGGTCATAATCCAGTGCGGTCATCCTCGAACTGCTCTCCGCCGCCTGGAACTGTATGCTGCCCGGCATCGCGTATTTCACCAGTGCCGGAGGCGCGTCATCCTCGCTGCCCTTGAACAGACCCACCAGGCCCGCAACCAGCGGCGCCAGTCCGAAGCCGCTCTTCAAAATGGTCGATGCCAGCGATCCGCCGCTGCTGCCGCTGGTGTCCGTCGCCTTAGACGCCTGCGTCTGTGCCGCCGTCGATGTCCCGGGCAGCTGGCTCTTCACCTCCTGGAATTGGGCGATCACGTCCGCCAGCATGGCCTTGGTATCCGCGTTCTCATAACTCTGTTGCCCCGCGGCTTCCAGGAATTTCCGATACAGTTCGTCTTGTGTTGCGCTCGCCATTTCCGCTCTCCCTTCGACCGCTTATCTGGTCCTGCCGGACCGCTGCGCAAGTTCCTCCGCCAGTGCCTGCTCCAGAACAAGAAACCCTTCGACTTGTCGCGCGCTCAGGCTCTGAAAGTCGATTCCCCCCAGTCGGCGGCGCACCAGAAAGTCCTCGACCACGCTCTCGCTCTCCGCCGTAACGTACGACTTAGGGCAGGAGTCCACAGAGACTGAACCGCGCAACCACACTGGACCAGCCTTCGCCGCCGCCGGCTCGCCGAGCCAGCCGCACCGGCGCCGGGCTTCCAGGCCGGACTTCCGGCATGAGTCGCACTTCCAACCGGCCTGGTGGGACAATTGAAAATGGAAGGCGACTAGGAGTTTTTTCTTTCTTCTTCGTTGAGCCCGGCCTCATGCCTCACCGCGGCCAAGGCCTCGCGGAACAACTCCTCGGACCCTTCCGCCGCCATCAGGTCCACGTCCGCGACGGTGCCATTGACCGTGAGCCCTGAAACCGCCTTCACGCCCCACGACACATACATCCGTTCGATTTCGGACTGCAGCAGCGCCGCATCCATCTTCTCGCCTGCATCTTCGCTCGATGACAAAAACTCGCTGCGGCGCGCCAACTCGCGCACGCGCCGCATCAGTTCTACTCGCCGCCCGAACGACATCTTCGCTATGGTGAACCTCACCCCAGGGACAACTTTCGACTCCACCACCGCTTCGCCCCGGTAATGCCCCGGCTTCGAGAGAGCCCTATCCGAACGCCACGGAAATTTCATCGTCGATTGTCCCCTGTGCACGCGATGCCCGGAATCGCCACTGCAACCGCGATTCGCCGTCGTCGAACTCCGGTACTTCCGGAATCACACTCTTCAGGTACACACCCATCAATTGCCCATCGGCCTCGCCAAGCTGGAACATGACGCTGATTGGCGATTGCTGGCGCGCAGCCTGATACAACTCCTGCGTAGCCGCGTCGTCCTGCGAATAGAGGTCGAACGCCGCCGTCACTGTCCGTTGCCCGGCCGAAATCGCGCGAGGCCCGCAAGGTCCGAACTCACGATTGCGTGTCTCCAAATCGTTCTTCACCGCGATTGTCGCGCTCGTAATCGTGCAGAACCGCGAGGGTCCCGTCCCCAGCCACGCCTGCCCCAGATGGCCGGGCACAATCGAATAGTCGAATGCGTTCAGCGCCGGTTCCACGGGGAAGTTCTCCACCTGGCCATTGCCCGCTTCGAAGCTCGCGCTATCGATCGCGTCCTTCGCCACTCCGTTGAAGTGAAACTCATGGTAGTCCCCGTTGATCAGGATCTCCATCTGGTCCACGCCCGCACCGTTCAGCACGCGCTGCACCGACGTTGCCGGCGACCAGTAATCGAAAATGCTGACGCTTTTCAATTCGGTGGCAGGGAAGTACGTTACCGTCGCCGCAATTGGTGCGCCCGCGGCCGGGATCTTCAGGAACGGAGCATTCAACTGCACCGTCAGCGCGTCCACGATCGCCGCCACGAAACGAATCTCGCCGCCCGAACTAACCGCCTGGCCCGCCGACAATCCGTGAGCCGCTCCGAATCCCAGCCGCCCTTCTGTTGTCGCCGATGCCACCGATCCGCCGGCGAACCTGACTGGCGCGCCGCCCAGCGCCGCCTCGAACAGCGGACCATATCCAGGACCAGCCGACCCTTTATCCCAGCTCGTCAGATACGTCTGCAACTCGAAGTTCGTGCGGCGCCTGACACCGGACGGCGTGCCGGCGAACGTCCGGCTGCCCGTCTTGTCCCTCCGCGTCCCCGTCTCCACCTGCTGCCGGATCCCGAGCTTGACGGCCGGGATCCGATTGGTGCCCGTGATGGTCTGCACCTTTCCGTAGGCACTTTCTAACGCCGTGTAGAACCGGTTGGCGTTGGATGAAATATATGAAGACATACTAGTTCCTGCTCACTCCGATCTCGAAAGTGACCTTGGCCAC
>JBDTPR010000661.1:0-4103 GCA_039932635.1 Candidatus Solibacter sp. | reverse complement strand
GAACCGTAATATTGCGGTACTTCATGCCGCCCGTGTGGTCGCCCTGTATGAAGAACGGTCCGGGCTCGCCCTCGTTGGCATCCAGCGCGCCGCCGGTGGTCCCGGCAATTTCCTGATTGTCGATAGTCTTCACGCCATTGCGCACCACGGTCAGCCAGCGGCCGATCAGCGTGATGTCGAACGTCTCCCAAGTGCCCGGCTTGCGCGGCAACTTCACGGCAGGCGCGAGCATGCTGTACACGGCGCCAATGCTGTGGAACTCGTCATTGGCGTCCACTTTCTCGTACTCCACTTGCACTTCGTAGCGGCCGCGCAGGAAGATGCCGCTATTGCCGTCGTCGGGGCAATTGAACTCGATGTGCAATTTGAAATCGTCGAACTTGCGGGTGGATTTCAGATTGGCGCCCTTGGTTTCGTTGACCAGTTCGCCGTTCTTCGCCACCCAATGATTGGTGGCGGGATCGGTGGGCTCCCAGCCCGTCAGGTCCTTGCCATTGAAGATCGGCTCGGCGGCGGTCCACTCCTTGGGCGCGGCGTGTTTCAGCGCGGGCGCGTGCACACCGCTCAACGTGCCGAAATCCTTGCCGGCGCGCTTTTCGGTGCCCGACAGCTTGCCGCCCTTCACATCGAGATCCCACGTGGTTGTGCCGTTGGTCCACAGCACATTTAAGTGCGAGCCCTCCACCTTCACCTGTTTGGCGTAGAAGGCGCTGCCCGTACGAGGCTGTATGCGCACCGTGGTCGCGCCATCTTTCGCACCCACCTCCAGCCAGTCCGGGTAGACCTTCACGCTGCTATCGGCAGGTGTGACCACGATGTTCCAGCGGCCGTCGAAGGGAGTGGCGCAGTGGGCAATACTTGGGGCAAGGCTCGACGCCGCGAGCAGGCAGACAACACTGAGTGGCTTCATGACTGCCCTAGTTTATCGAATCGACGCCGTCGCCGCCCGCCATCGCGCTTCGGCCTCGGGACGCACTGCGACCACGGCCTCTGTATTGGGCGCGTGATAAACGATGCGCAGATGCTGCTGCCTCAGGAACTCCTCGTCGCGCGGATAGTACAGCACGTAGAGAGAGCGGTCGCGCGGCAATTCGAGCGGCCCTTCGATCTCGCCGAACGACTCGCCGCCCGATTGCACTCGATAGAAATTCAGCGAGGCGACGTACAGCCAGTTGCTCGCCACATCGCGGACTCCGTACGTGTGGTTGTACCAGGCGAGCACCGGGTAGATGCGATTGACATCGGCGTCCCAACTCCACTCCTTGAAGTAGTTCAGGCGGAGGCAAAGGAGGAAGTAGAAGCTCGTGACGTACATCATCACGGCCAGCCCGCGGTGCTGGGCTGCGGCAACTCCGATCGCGAGGACACACAGCGGAACCAGCCAGATCGCCGTGCGATCCATCGGCAGCGGCACGCGGAGCAATCGGAAGAGCAGCCAGTGAGAAGCGACCGCCGCCGCTGGAATCGCCAGCAGCACAGTCGCGAGTTTCGATCGCTGCCTCGCCCAACACCACGCCGCCAGCAGGAGCAAGGCGGGCAGCAGGTAGCGCGCGGCGCGCTCCAGCACGGGGTAAATCAGGGGATTCACAATCTGCGGATTCAAGCGATAGAGCGACGCCTGCGCCACGGTGGAGAACGTTTCGCGCAGCGAGTGCGCGCCGTATTCCAGTTCCCCTTTCGGCCAACGAAGCACTACCGGGACGCTCAGGAACACCGACACGAGCAGTCCCGGCAGCACGCACGCTCCCACCAAACGGAGGCGTGTCTGGATCGCCTGCGTGCGGGCGCAGGCCCAGGTCAGGATCGCCAGCAACGCGAAGGCGTCGGCAAAGGCGAAGGAAAAATTGGCGGCGAACGACAGTGCCGCGCACACCGAGCATAGTGCGCAGCCCGCCGCGTCCAAGGCGCTGAAGGTCGCCACGCAGAGCATCGTCATCAGCAGGCCGAGGGCCAGCGCATACCCGCGCGCCGCCACCAGGTGGTCGAAGAGGAACGGGTTGTAGACCAGGCACACGAACAGCGGCCATTGCACACTCAGGCGCGGCGCAACCTTGCGGCACAAAAGATACGACGCGCCGATATACAGCGCCGCGCCCACCAGCGCCGGCGCGCGGACCGTCAAATGGCTGACCCCGAACACCGAGGTGAACAGCCGCATCAGCAGCGAATTGAGCACGTGATTGTTCGACGCCGGCTCCCATTGAGAAGGATCGTGCCGCCCTACCCACGCCAGGTAGGTGTCGGCTTCGTCGATCGTGATCGACTGAACAACGGCCCGTGCGACTGCCCATAAGAAGGCGAAGCCCGCCGTGGCCGGCAGAATGAATTTTGAAAAAGAGCGTCGTAAGTTCATTGAGAGTTTGAGCTTGGACGCTTCATCACCAAAGACCTTTGAGACGCGCTTTACACTACACTCGCGATTTGTTTTTTGTGCGCCGCTCAACACGCAGGCAACTTTCCGCGTCGCGCGCGTGACGGCACGCAACACTCACCGAAGGAAGTGCGCGGCGGCGGAGATCCTGAAAACCACAAAGGACTGAAGCTCGCGCGTTTTAGGGCTTGAGCGCGCAGAGCGGGTCGCCGACGATCACGCTTTGCCAGCTCAGGTAGATCAGCGAGAGGTAGTAGGACTCGGCGAGATTGCGCCCCTGATTGTAGGCGGGCAGGACGTAGTCGGGGCGGGCGCAGGCGGCCAGGTAGGGTTCGTAGGCGTTGCCTGAAGCTCCCGTAGCGCCTTCGTGGAGCACGTCGGCAATCAGGCCCTGCGGGCTGTCGGCGAAGTATTTGGATTTGTCGCCCCAGCCCTGCGAGTGCGACCAGTTTTCGGGCGGGCGGCGGAAGGTGCGCGCGCTGGTGGAAACGAACTCGGCGTCGATGGCGCCGGGAAGCCACTGGAAGTGCAGAAAGCGCTGCGTGCGATGGTCGTCGTTGGAGCCCCAACTGGCATAGCCAATCACGTCGGTCTGGTTGTAGAGCGGCGCCGTGGTCTCGTCGAGCACCACGCGCGACTTGGGCAGCAAGGTTGCCGCGGTGCGCAACCAGTCGTTGCCCGGCTCGTCCTTGGGCGATTGCAGGTCGATCACGAACTTGCCGCGATTGCGGGCCTTCAGCGAACGGTCGATGATGGCCTTGACGTCGGCCAGGTCGTAAGCCGCCAGGCGGGTGACCAGGTAGATCGGGAAGGCGGGGTGGCGAAACGCGGTGTCGCGGCGCATGTAAAACGGGTTCGGATAACCGCCGGTGCGCGAGATCTTGACGCCCTTGAGTTTGCTGTAGAGCATGGCCAGTTCGCTATCCACCGAGGCATGCTCGGCGAGTTGGCGCGTACCCGGCCCGTCCACCTTCAGGGGAACACCCAGGGTGGTGACGATGTACAGGACGCTTTCCACCAGCCCTGCTTTCTTGAGGCAATCGGCCACCGGCTTTTCGATCTGCTGCTCGTAGACAGCCCACTGGATCTCTTCGTCGGCGGTGGTGTCGATGGTGCAGACGTTCTTCACGGGGACGGAGCGGCGCGTGCGGTAGTAGTCGGCGATCTGGCGGGAAACGGGTGCGTTCCTATTGACCACCAGCAGGACATTTTCGCCTGTCTGCGCATGCAGGGATAGGGCCAGGAAGAAGAGGGGGAGGAGGCGCACGCCTAAATCGTAGCAATTCATGAAGCCGGGACGGGTGCCGGTGGGCGCCTACGACCCAAGACGCCAATTCGCCAATCCCGATATCCGATCCGCACCAGCCGGACCCCTTGTTATAATACTTACCAAACACCCCGGCGTACGGGAAATTGAAGTTTTCTATACCGCCGATTTGAAATTTGACTGAGGCCGCCGCCGAGTTGCGCGGAAGCAGCGGGCGAGATCCGGGTTGTGAGTTGTGAGTTGGATCCGGCAGACTTATGGACTTTGATCAGCTCCACACGTTTCTCGAAATCGTCCGGCTGAAGAGCTTCTCCAAAGCCGCGCAGACCTGCTACCGCACGCAGCCGGCCATTAGCGCGCAGGTGCGGCAACTGGAGCAGGAACTCCGCGCCGATCTGTTCGAGCGCTTCGGCAGCCGGATTTCCCTCACCACCGCGGGCAAGATCTTCGCGGACTACGCCGAGC
>JBDTPR010000660.1:0-4116 GCA_039932635.1 Candidatus Solibacter sp. | reverse complement strand
ATCCTGCCGGCGCTCCGGGCGGGTTACCAACCCGCCGCAGGCTGCCAGCCTGCCCCACACTATTTCGAGATTCTCGTGATTGCGGTTTGGGCGGCTCTCGCTACATCGATGGGGGGCATGAAGCCGAAACCTCTGCCTCTCGAATATTGCGGGTCTGAGCGGGCTGCGAGTTCGCGCAGCTTGGGCAGAT
The DNA here is from genome assembly GCA_039932635.1 of Candidatus Solibacter sp. Taxonomy (GTDB): domain Bacteria; phylum Acidobacteriota; class Terriglobia; order Bryobacterales; family Bryobacteraceae; genus Solibacter. The sequence continues at coordinate 3,926 of JBDTPR010000660.1, read as the reverse complement.
CGCGCTGATCGCCGAGATCTCCAATGATGGAGAGCGCGATCACTTGGGACGCTACATCTCCAGTGGCCAGGACCTCGCGAGCACGCTTCAGAACTTCGGGAGACTTGGAGCGCGCCGCCTGCTCCAACGCATTCACACCGCTCACTCCGGGCTGTCCGGCCGCGTTCAGTAAGTAAGGGAGGGCGTCGCCAGTTGGATAGGAGCCCAGCGCCGTGATTGCGGCGGCACCCACCAGCGGATTCTCACTGACGGCCGCGAGGCCAAGAGGTTCAAGCGCGCGGGAGTCTCGTAGTTCGCCCAGTTCGCGTGCCGCCGCCATCTGCGTGTCGGCATCGGCGGAGGCTAGTGCAGACAGAAGCGCGTCCACCGCACCTGCCTCGCGCAGATCGCGAGCGGCACAAACGCGCACCACCTTGTCGCCGATCGCAGCGGCTAGCGCTGCGATCGCTTCCGGCGCGCGCTGGCCGCGCAGCGCGTAGCAGGCGTCGTTGCGCTGCGCGGCGGTGGCGCCTCCGTCGAGCAAGGTGGCCAGAAGTGCGGCTAGCGTGGGGGCGATCATTTCAGATCCTTTAAGGCAGCGCGCGCTTCGGGCAGCACTTGCGCCTGTTCCAGATGCTTGCGCGCCGCGGCCGGATCGTCGAGCGCCTTGGCGATCATGGCGGCGTGGTAGTGGAAGAGGGGCTCGGGCGTATTCAGTTCGAGCGCTTTGCCACTTGCTTCGCGGGCCTCGGCATACTGGTGGCTATGATACAGGACCCAGGCGAGCGCATCGTACTCGTAGATATCGCGGCGCGTTTTCATTTCCTCTTTGATCATGGCGAGCGCATGGTCGAGTTTGCGGCCGTGGTCGGCGTAGGCCAGCGCAAGATTGCGGTTGGCGGTGAAGCCCGCGGCCTGGTCCATGCGTTCGATCACGGCGAGCCGCTCGGCCTGTTTGCGCGCGTCGTCCTTGCGTCCGGCGGCGGTGTACAGATCTTCCAACGCGGACGCGTAGTCCGGCAGCGGGACCGCCGCCTGCGCCTTGGCATAGTGCTCGATCGCGACGTCGATCTTGCCGGCCTGCGCGTTCATCCTGCCGAGTCCGGCGTACGCGGGGTGGTAGCCGGGGAAGAGCTTCAACGCACCTTGGAAGGCCTTCGCGGCCTCTTCGGCGCGTCCCACTTTGAGCTGCATATTGCCGAGATCCACCAGGCACCAGGCCACGTTCTCAGGCGAACGACTGCCGGACTCGACGGCCATCTTCATAATCTCGATAGCCCCCGGCGCATCGCCCGCGACGAAGCGATAGTAGGCCGCGCGATTGTAGCTCGACATGTCGGGACGGAGCTGCACCATCTTCTGATAGGCGTCGGCCGCGGCGCTGTATTCGCCGAGTTCCATGAGCGAGTCGCCCAACGTGCCGTAGCTCCACGGGTCCTCGGGCGCCACGCGGATGAGTTCGCGCGAACTGGCCGCGGCGCGCGGAAAATCGTGGCGCTCGAGTTCGATGGCGGAGCGCAGGCGTAGCGCCTCGTAGTTCTGGCGGTCGTTGGAGATCACTCCGTCGATGATTTTGGCCGCGCGATTGAGATACTCCGGGTCCATGGTCTCGCGCATCTTTTGCAGGTACGTGGCCGCCATCTGGTTCTGATAATGCGCGTCGCTTGGCTTGGCGCCGGAGAGCGTCGCGTACATGGCGATTCGGTCGTCGGTCTTGAGGCGCGCTACGGCTTCGTAGAGAGCGCGATCCTGTAGCAGGCTGCCTAGTTTATCGTTGCCCGATTGGGCGTAGGCGGTGATGGACAGAGCAAGAAAGAGTGCCAGTTTCATAAGCTTCTCGTGGGAATGCAAGTCCCTCAGAGCCGCGACCGTGAGGGAGCGGTCGCACGAGCCACCGCTCCCTTACGGTCGCGGCTCTGAGGAGTTTCTTAGTTGCCGGTGTTGGTTCCGCGGCCGTTGGTGCCGTTGATCTGGCTATGCGAGTAGCCGGAGTGCGGCGCGGCGTGGAACGGAAAGTGGTCCAACAGCGGTACGTCGTTGGAGTTCACTCCGTCACCGAGCGGCGGCGCGTTGGTGAAGCCGGGCACGAGGACTCCGGCGAGGGCGCGGAAGCCGATATCGACCACGTCGTCGATGGGACGGCGTCCGCCGAACGGCCAGCCGGCGTTATCGCCGCCGAGCGGTCCCAGGCGGTTCTGGCTGGCGAATGGCGTAGGCGCGATGGTGAGATCTATCTTCGTCAGGTCGGGCACGAAAACGCCGAGCAGATCGTTGCGCGGCGCGGGCGGCACGTTGAGGCCGAAGACTCCCTTGAGCACTCCGGTGGCGAAGAACGGGTCGCCGATGTAGGGCGCCCACTGCTTATCGTCCACCGGAAGGCTGCGGTTCCAGCGATCTTTGAAAGGCAGCGGGATCAGGGCTTCCACCGTCAGCGGATTGCCGACGCGGTCCACCTGCATGTAGTCGCCGAAGTGGATCGGGTCGTTGGGGCTGGGGCGGACCGTGACCACTTGGCGCGAGGTGCTGGCCCACGCGCCGATCTTGGCGTTGGGATCGCTCGCGCTGGTAGGCACTGTGCCATTCGCCGTGACCATGGTGATCGGCATTTCGACGGCGATCAGGCTGATGTTGTAGCCCGCGAAGCCATCGACCGCGGCGGGCGCGGCGGGACCCTGTCCGGTATCGGCGCTGCCCGAGAGGACGGGCGCCGGGGTGCGGAAGTTCAGGGTATCGAAGGTTGCGCCGCTATCGAAGTAGAAGGCGTCGTCGCGCGGTCCGGCGAAAACACGCATGCCGTTGGCGAGAGTGAAGACGCTCTTGGACCCGAGGTTGGCCTCGTAGTTGGGAGTCGAGTTGGGTCCGAGATTGGGCGGCGCGACCGAGAGCAGGTGGCCGTTGACGTCCTTGTCGTAGACAGCCACGACCTTGTTCTGCTTGAGGTCGCGGATGATCACGACGTAGGTCTCATACAGAAAAATGCCGGCGCTGTCGATTGAGTTGATCTTCCCGAAGTACGAGACGAACGTGGGGTTGTCCCTGTAGGTGTCGCGGAACTGGAAGTCGATCTGCATGTCCGGGGCGCCGTCGAGTCCCCGGGAGTTGTTAATGTTGAAACGGTAAAGGACGCTGGTCGAGAACTTGTAATAGCTCGGGCCGTTGTCCGGATTCTGGAACCCCTGAGCACTCATGCTCATTACCAGGCGGTCGCTCTTCCCTGTTTCGTAACTGCGAAAAGCGTAGAAGTCGTTCAGGTTCGCGGTCTGGTCTTCCAGCAACAGGGGTCCGTTGCGATGACTGGCTGCGAACGCCGCGCCGATAGCGAGAACAGACGCAAGTGTCCCGCGTGCGATTTGACGCATCGTTAAATCCTCCTCATGAAGTTGCGCTACACCGCTAGTTACGAAGCGAAAGGCAATTCGGATTTCCCGCGCACGGAAATTCACGGGCGTGTGAACTGTATTACCATTGCGATTTCGAGGAAGACCGAGGGGACACCCGAAAGGAAACCATGTTCACCGCTACCGCCGATTTGATTCTGCCCAGCACCACCACCGGGAGCTTTCCGCGCCCGCGCTGGTTCGACGTCAGCATGTGGGGCCGGCCGCTGGACACCTGCATGCTGGATGTCCACTTCCGCGAGAAGTTCCAGGACGCCCTGGCCACCCTGCTCAGCGACCAGGAGCGCGCCGGGCTCGACATTCTGACCCATGGCGATTTCCATGTGGACGAAGATCTGGCCGGCCGCGCCTGGCACCACTATCCGCTGCAACGCTGGGCGGGCTTCGAGGGCGACCATCTACAGCCGGAGGAGACCACCGCGCCGTGGCTACACTATCCGCCGGGAACGCTGCTGAACGAGATTTATACCGGATGGCGCTGGCCGCACGTGGTGGACAAGATCGAACACCGGCCGCTGGACTATGCGAAGTTCTGGCGCATCGCACAGG
>JBDTPR010000659.1:0-4120 GCA_039932635.1 Candidatus Solibacter sp. | reverse complement strand
CATGGGTGCCGCGGATCGAGTGGCCGATGTTCTTGAACTGCGCCAGAATCAGCAGTGCGCCGTGCTTGACTTGCTGTACCGCGTCGGGCACGCCGTCGGGGCGGTGCATCTCCACTTCGCGGGCGACTTCATCCACCGTGAGCTGGTCGTACTTCAGATTGAATTCGCGATACGCCAGAGCCAGGCTCTGAATGACGCTCAGTTGGGCCCCCTCCTCGAGGTCGAAATCGCCGGCATCGTACCAGCCCCCCACGTTCATGCCGGGGATGTGATCGCCGCCTTTGTACTTGCCGTCCGTGGAGGTAGCCTGATTAAAGTTGTCGAATTGCTCCCCGACCACCGGCGCCAGGCGGGCATCGTCCAGGTGCGACGCGCCGTGCCATACGCGGTAGCCCTCGCGCACGGTGACGTGATCCATCTGCACCGCGATGTGATGGTCCAGGCTGTCCTGCCAGATGTTGGCGTAAGCGTCCTTGGAGATGGGGAACGGGGCCGTGCGCTGACCTGCATATTCAATTACATATAGGCCGGGGTCCTTTACGGAGGTGAAATCGAATTTTGAATAGACGTAGCGCAGCCAGGGCGTTGAAGCCGTGATTGGGCCCTCGAACGCCTGCTTGTAAGCGCCGTCCTCCATCAGGCGCAGCACTTTGGCCGTCGTCGGCCCTTTGTACTTCGGGTCGAGTTCGAGTACCGCCACCTTGGAGAAATCCGGCGCATAACCGACCTGGCTATGCGCGATCATCGGCGGCCGCGTCCAGTTCGGAATCACATCGGGCCTGATGTGCCACACAATGGCGCCCGTGGTCTTGCCCGAAGGGATCATTGAACGCAGCACGAACCAGCCGTTCTGAGCGCGGTTGCGTCCGTCGAACAGCATGAGATTGGCCGTATCGGACTTCACGTTGATCCGGGCCAGCGGGTCGTCGATCCCCAGGGTCATGCTTTTCCCCTCCGCGAACGGCAGTGGCTGCGTGTATCCCTTGGCCTTATCCCAGTCCTCCAGGTAGTAGGCCTTCTTGGGTTCATCGGCAAGGGGCAGCACCTTGACCATCGGATCGTTAGGCGTTCGCGGGAAGATGCCGGCTTGGGTTCCATCCACCAGATAAGCCTTGCCCATGTAGATCGAGGGCAGGAACTCCAGGTTGAAGCCCGCCCGCCCGGCCAGTTTCTGCGGCAGCGGCTTGTCGAGATTGAGGCTGACCTTCACGCCGCCCGGCTCCGCTGCGACCTCCAGGGTGTAGCTGAGATCGAAGGTCGGGAATGCGAGGTTGGCGGTGAGCCGCTGGTTCACCTTATCGGGCTGGCGCCCTTTGAGCGTTGCCACCAGGTCCCACTGCTCAGGCGTGGGCATCAGTCGGACGTCGCCGTTGGTGGCGATCCGCTGGCCGTGGAGGATCATCTCCATGGCCGTGTTCTTTTGATCCACGAAAATGGGGTGGTACGTGCTGTCGTAGAGAAATACGCTGAAACCCTGCGTGTTGAGGTAGCCGGTGTCGGTCACCTTCATAGAGAAATCCGCGCCTGTCGCAGACAGAACGGACAGCACGAGAGCAAGCAGAACGGCTTGCGGTCGTGCGTGCAACATTCGAATCAACATAAATTAAGAGAACGATTTCTCGGCAAGTCTTCTACTTACAGTCCTTGCCGGAGCACAGGTTCTTGGCGAAGAACGGCATGACGAAGTTCTGGAAACGGACCGCGACGGCGCTGGTGTGAGTGCCCGGATAGATCTCGAAAGTGTTGGCGATGCCGTAGCTATCGAAGATGTCGTGCAGCTTTCCCGCATCCGTGCGCAAGCCATCCTGATCGCCCACATCCATCGCGATAGCCTTGTACTGCTTCAAATTGCCGATGTACTGGTGAACGAACACCAGAGGCGCGTTCGCCGCCCACTTATTGAGGACTTCCTGCTGGGCATCTCCGAAAGGCATGTCGAAATAAAGCGGAGGTTTCTTGGGATTCGGCGACCACGCGGCGGCCACCGCAAGCTGCGTGGCAATACCGGGCAACTTGGCCGCCTCGGCGGGCGTCTTCGCCTCCGCCAGGGCCGCTTCCGTGTTGGCGCCGCGACCGCCGGCCGGACCTCCGCGCCCACCTCCGGCGCCCCGGGCGGACATGCAACAGGGGCTCATAATATACAGGCTGCCGAAAACGTCGGAATGCCTCATGCCGATCCGGCTGGCGCCGTAGCCGCCCATCGAGTGTCCCACCAGACCCCGGCTGGTCCGTTTAGGAATCGTCCGGTAATGTGCGTCGATGTAGGCGACCACGTCGTGCGCGACGTAATTCTCAAAGTCCCCGGTCGTAACCGAACTCGAGTACATCGAGCCGTTGTACACAGTCTTCGAATCGGGTAGAACCACGATCATTTCCTGCCCGCCCTTCGCGAAAGCGCCCTCGATGGTCTGCGGCACATGGATTTCCTTCGACCACTGCTCGGCTCCGATCGAATAGCCGTGCAGTGCATAGACCACCGGGTAGCGGCGGGACTTGGCCGTAGCATAGCTGGGCGGCAGGAAGACCAGGGCGTCGCGGTCCACCACTTCGCCTTCCAGATTGCCTTCCAGGGACGCGCCATGAATCTTGATGGGCTCCACCTTGACAGGCTTGGCGGCAGGCTCTACCGGGGGCACTTCCGTCTTTACCTGCGCGGGCGCCAGCATTGCCAACCCGAGCATCATTATGAATAGTCTCTTGTGCATTTCATTGCCTCTTTCCGGTCTATGCCGGGGATCTCTCAAACTCCACGGAGTATACGTGCCCTGCCTTGACGGTCAGCTTCGGCGCCGAGCCGGCCTGGACCGGCGCGCGCATCGCCGCGCGTCCGTCCCGGAGCGACCGGATTCGGACGCCCGCCGGGAGCTGGAATTGATGTGCGCCATCTACCGTGGCCTTCAACGTAGCAGCCGTTGGCAAGCCGTCGCTCCACGTCAGGTCGATTTCCACTCCGCCGCGCGCGCGAAGCCCGGAAACCTTGCCGGCGCTCCAGGCCTTCGGCAGTGCCGGTAGCAGCCGAATTTCGCCGCTGTGGCTTTGCAGCAGCATCTCGGCAATTGCCGCTGTGCCGCCGAAATTGCCGTCAATCTGAAACGGCGGGTGATTGTCGAACAGGTTCGGTAGCGTGGATTTCGCCAGCAGCGCGACCAGGTTCTCGTACGCCTTGCTGGAATCGGCCAGGCGCGTCCAGAAATTGATGATCCAGGCGCGGCTCCAACCTGTGTGGCCTCCACCGTTGGCCAGCCGCCGGTCCAGCGTGGCACGGGCGGCCTTGGCGAGATCCGGCGTCTTGCCGGGCGTAATCTGCTCCCCGGGGAACAGCGCGAACAGGTGCGACATGTGGCGATGGCCGGGTTCCACCTCGTCGTAGTCTTCCTGCCATTCCTGGATCTGGCCGTACTTACCAATGCGGAGAGGCAGCAGTTTGTCGCGCGCGGCAACCACTTTCGCTCGGAATTCCCGGTCGATCCCGAGAGTTTCGCTCGCCTCAATCAGCCGTCCGAAGAACGCCTGGAGAATCTCGGTGTCCATCGTCGGACCCATGGTGAGGACTGCCCGTTCGCCGGAGGGCAGCTTGTATTCGTTTTCCGGAGACAGCGAAGGCCCGGTCACCAGGTGGCCCTTGCCGTCCGGGACCAGGTAGTCGAGAAAGAACTGCGCCGCCTCCTTCATGACCGGGTAGGCGCGTTGGGCCAGGAACTTGCGGTCGCGGGTGAAATCGTAGTGGTCCGCCAGGTGCAACGACAGCCACGCCGCCCCCATCGGCCAGATGCCGTAGCGCGCGCCGTCAATCGGCACAGCGTCTCCCCAGAGGTCGGTATTGTGATGCAGGACGAAGCCCCCGGCGCCGTAGTAAAACTTCGCCACGCGACGACCGTCTTCCCGCGCGGTTTCAATCAGGTCGAACAGAGGCTCGTGCAGTTCGGAAAGATTGCAGGTCTCCACGGGCCAGTAGTTCATCTCCGTGTTGATGTTGATGGTGTACTTGCTGCCCCACGCCGGCGTGAGGCTATCATTCCACTTCCCCTGGAGATTCGCGGCCATGCTTCCGGGCCGGCTGCTGGCAATCAGAAGGTACCTGCCGTATTGGAAATAGAGAGCGAAGAGGTCGTCGTCCGCG
>JBDTPR010000658.1:0-4122 GCA_039932635.1 Candidatus Solibacter sp. | reverse complement strand
CGTAGCTCAGGAACACCGCTCCGGGTTCGATAGGGACCGCTGTGGCGTCCGGTTGGACGCCGGGATCCACGGCCGGGAGGTTCCGCTCCTTTTCCTTCCAGCGCCGGTGCAATTCGGCGACGAACTCCACCGCGCCTCCGCTCGAATAGAGCTTTGTGCTCCGGCTGAAGCTCTTCAGAAACAGCACCAGATTCTTGTCACCGGCCAGGTCCGCGTCGGCGATGTAGTCGTTTTTGCCCCCGGCGGAGAGCCTTTGCTGCTTCGCCATACGCATGAGGAAGCGGGTGAGCCATCCTCCGAAGCGGCTTCCCAGTACCAGCAGGCTCTGCCGGTTCAGTTCGTCGAACAGAAGGTTCGGGCGCCGGGTCTCGGACTGGAGCGCATGAAAGTATTCGACGATGTCCTCGTGGGTCGCCGCGAACGTTGGCGTCGCCGATACCTTCCCAAACAGGTGGTAGACCACGGGGACCGTTAATGTCTTGAAATTGGGAGGGAGGTCCTCAATCTCGCTCGGCGCGTAGGCAAGCTGCAGCGTCTTGGGTTGCCCGCCGAACCGCGACTGGTTCAACGCGCGCAGTAGCAGCGAATCGAAGGTGGTGGTGACAAACGTGGTAAATGGCCGTATTTCGGCGAGTTGACGCAGGGGTTCCGGGATCGGTAGCGCCGCCGCGTCCGACGAGACCTTGATCAAGGCTGGGTAGACGTCTTCGACCGAGTTCCCTTGTGCGAGGTGCCGGCACGCGACGTCATTGATTTCGCTACCGTTGGTCAGATTTTCCGCGGATACGCCGAGGTATTCAGCGAGCCGCCGCGCAAGATAAGCACAGAGCAGTTCCGGGCCCTCTGGCGTTTCGACGACGGTGAGGTCCTGCCCCACCACCGGAACGACACGCCCTTCCGAGATCAGTTGGAGCAGCGCATCCCAGAAAACGCCAGTCTCAGCCATCGATCCTCCATATTCCTGAGGAGTATACGCAATCTCGCCGCGCAGAGCAACGAGTTGCGGCAATAACCTGCCTTGATTGCCGAAAAGACGACACGTCAATAGGAATAATCGTGCGATGGCTCGCAATAACCGAGAACTACGGAGGCCCCATCGTCACCGCCGCAGGACTCCTCTTCATCGCCGCCACCAGCTTCGACAAGAAGTTCCGAGCCTTCGACAAGGACACCGGCAAACTTCTCTGGGAAACCACGCTGCCCTTCGCCGGCAACGCCACGCCCGCCACCTACGAAGCCGGAGGCCGCCAATTCGTCGTCATCGCCGCGGGAGGCGGAAAGTGGCGCGAACCCTCGGGTGCCACCTACGTAGCCTTCGCTCTACCCACTAAGTAATTGTTTATCGGCGGCCAATTCGGCTTTGTAGTTTCGCGTATCCCGCGCGGATGGCAACACCCGACCGCGTGCCGCGCAAATGCCCCGCTTAACACAAAACCGGAAATCTTGAAGGCACTCAGGTTGAAATACGGCGGCGCGCGCAAGTCGAGCCGCGCGCCGCAGTCCTGACCATTGACAACGTTATAGCGAGGCGCTAGAACTAATCGGACGCGAATATCCGCAAAGGAGGCTGAAGTCCGTGACCATACAGCAACAGGCTTTTCAGTCCTACTATCACTCGCTGACTGATCAGGATTTGACCAGGATCGCCGCCAATCGGCGATCCTTCCTGCAAGTCGCGCAAGAGGCGCTGGCCAATGAGCTCCACGGCCGGCATTTGGATGCCGTGCTGCCCGAACCTCACCGAGCCGTTGCGCCGCCCGCCGGCCCCGTAGTGCGCCTGGCACGCAAGGTCGGGTCCTGTTTCTCCGCTCCCGGAACCGTGGCAATGGTACTCGCCGTAGTGCTGCTGCTACTCTTTACCACCGCCTGCGCCAGTGGGCCGCAAGGTCCCCAACCCGGCACGCCCGGATTCTTCTGGGCGGCGGCCAAGGACACCTGGCGCGCTGGCGATTACGTCAAAACCAGCGAACACCTCCAACGCATTCTGACCAGCGAAAACGAGTTCACTGCCCGCGCCCGCGCTTGGGACGCCATCATCTCGTCTGGGCTTACCCAGGGCTACATCGAACTGGCCGACACGTGGGAAGGCGGCGCACGCATGAACCGTGCCAACCCCACCCCGTTCCACCGGCAAGTCTCCGCTCTGCGCGGCCTCGCCAGCGCTTCCGCCATCCAATACACCGAGGACATGCATAAGCTCATGGATGCCAACAAAGATCCCGAAATTCTGCTGGCCTTCACTTTCCCGGCGGGCGCCGTGGGATTGCCCGTGGCGATGAAGCGCATCTCCGGCGGCATCCTGATTCAGGATTCCGAGCGCGACCTCCTGCAGGCCGCCATGCTACAGCGCGGCGTCGTGCTGGCCGTGTGCGCCGCCGTCGGCACTCCCGACGATTCCGCCGCCGCTCAGGAAAAGCTCAAGACCGCCGAACTCAAGGTCCCCCGCGACCTTTACCTGCTCGCGGCCGTGCGCTCCATGCAGTCGCAATCGGAACTCTTCACCGGCACGAAACTGGACCAGCCGGCGCGTCTCAAGATGATGTCCCAGGAGGCGACCGAGGCCCTCAAGGCCCTACCGCCCACCAAGGAAACCAAGCAGCTCGAAGAGAAAATTCAGGCGCGTCTCAAGAAGGCCAAAGTCACTTAGGCCCGCGCGACCGCGCCCGGTCCATATACCTCAGATTGGCGATGTCGAGCCGTATGACATCGCCAGTCTTGACGAATTGCGGCACCGCCACCTCCACTCCGTTCTCCAGCTTCGCCGCCTTGAAGTTGGTGTCCTGCTGCTGATGCGCGGAGGGCGCCGTGTCCGCAATCTTCACCTCCAGCACGTCGGGGAAGATCACCTGAATCGGCCGCCCCGCCACGAATTCTACCGCCAACCGCATCCCCGCCTCCAGGAATCGCGCCTGTATCCCGACCAGTTCATTCTGGATTTCCGTCTGTTCGAAGGTCTCCGGGTCCATGAAGAAGCAGTTCGATTCGTCCGCGTAAAGGAATTCCAGCGTGTGCTTATCCAACTGCATTTCTTCCAGCTTCAGCTCCGCCCGGAACGCATGTTCCCACACCGTGCCGGTGTCGAGATTGCGCAGGCGCGTGTGCATCGCGCCACTCATCCTGCCCTGTCCCGGGCGGTATTCCGTGAAGATTACCTTATAAGCGCTGCCTTCGAACTTGACCACCGCGCCCACGCGTAACTGTGAAGCAACAAGCATGACGGTTCTCCCACGTAGATTCTAATCCCACGCTGGTTCCAAGGATAGCCGTATCCGAAATCGCGTGCGAAAGATCCAGTGCGAAAGATCTTGACGGCCTTGTTTTATCCGGGTAATATGATTACATCCGGGTAGAACAATGACCAGCCCTCCCATCCTCTGCACCGCCTTCGTGGATTCCAAACGCATCGCCGGCGGACCGCTGCCCCACGTGGCACGCCACGCGAAACTGGCCTTCGATCGCGACCGCTGGTCCCAGGTCTTGATCTTCGACGACGTGACCAGCGAGGTCATCGAGGTCGATTTCCGCGGCACGCCGGACGAAGTGGTGGGCCGTCTCCCCGCGCCTTCCCAATCGGTGGAGCCACCGCCCGCAGTAGCCGATTCGCGGCGTCCCGGGCGTCCGCGCTTAGGCGTCGTGGCGCGCGAAGTGACGCTGCTGCCTCGTCATTGGGAATGGCTTGCGGTACAGCCCGGAGGGGCCTCAGTAGCCCTGCGCAAACTCGTCGAGCACGCCCGCCTCGGAGGGCAGGATCGCGACCGCAAACGTCGCGCACAGGAGTCCTGCTACCGCTTTCTCTCCGCCATGGCGGGCAACGAAGTCAACTTCGAAGAAGCCACGCGCGCGCTCTTCGCCGGACGGCGCGCCGGCTTCGACGAGATGACCGAACCCTGGCCCAAGGATGTCCGCGACCACGCCCGCCGCCTGGCCGCGGCCTGCACTGATTAAGGAGGACCCGATGGAATCGAAAGCCGATAAACGCGAAGCCGCCAGGCAATTCAAGGAGCGCAAAGTGGCGGCTGGGGCCTATGCCGTCCGGTGCTTGCCGGACGGTGCGGTATGGGTCGGGGTCGCGCGCAATCTCGGCGCCGCGCGCAATGCATGTTGGTTCTCCCTGCGCATGCA
>JBDTPR010000657.1:0-4122 GCA_039932635.1 Candidatus Solibacter sp. | reverse complement strand
CCTCGCAGGCGCGAATGAATACGATCGTGCCATTGCCGAGTACAATAGGGCGCTCGAGTTGAATCCCCGCTACGCCGAAGCCTTCAACGATCGCGGCCACTCCTACTACTGGAAGGGCGATGGCACGCGCGCAATCGCCGATTTTACGCGCGCCATTGCGTTGCGGCCGGACTATCCAAACGCCTACAACAATCGCGGCGCTACCCATATGGCGGGAGGCCACGCGGCGATGTCTCTCGCCGATTTCACCCGCGCGCTGGAACTAAAGCCAGGCTTTCGAAACGCGTATGTGAATCGTGCCAATGCGCACTTGCGCCTTGGGCACCTCCGGCAATCGCTGGACGATTTCCATCGCGCGGGAATGCACCCGGAGCGAGCAACCGGCGCCGCCGCAATCCTACTGATGATCGCGGCCGTTGGCCTGGCGATTCGCGCGCGGCGGCGCAGGCTTACTGCTTCTTCGCGGGTGCGCCGGGCGTGACCTCGCCCCTCGGAGCGCGCGGCGGGGCGACGTAATTCACCAGCTCATCCACCGGCTTCTTGCCGGCCCACGCAATCCCGCGCAGCAGCGTCTTCTGGATCTGCGGATTGGAGAAGTTCGCATACGCATGCCCCTGCATCCAGGCGAAGGCGCGCGCCGGAGCCGTTCCGCCGGCGGCCGTGTGCTCGTAGGTCCAGATCTGCGGGACCACTTCGTCCTTATGAGTACCCGCCGAGGGCGTGCCCGCCATCTTCGCAGTAGCCAGGACTTTGATAGCGGGGTCTTTCGCCCACGTCATCAGGAAGAAGGCCTCATCGGTAATGGTGAAGTCGCTCATGTCCTTCATGATGGGGTCGGCCTTATCCACCACGGTGTAAGGCACGGGAGCTTCCAGAGTGTAGTTGACTTCGCCGTGCTTCTTGGCGCCGCCCACCAGCGAGGCGAAATATGCGGGGTCCGGACCGCACAGCGCGTCATGCAAGGTGACGATTCCGCCGCCTCGTTTCACGTAGGCGTCCATTGCCGCTTTGTCGGCCTCGCTGAAGAATCCGGCGTCGCCTTTATAGATCACCACCACGTCGGTCGTGGCCAGCGCGGCAGCGCTCGGCGGATGCAGCGAGCCATCCACCACGGCGCCGCGTGCCGTCAGCAGCTTGCTCCAATCGGCGAGGAACTGCGGGTAGTCGTGCTGCCCTTCGTTGTGCGTCTTCAGACCCGCCCAGATGTAGACGTGCATGCCGTTGCGATTCTGCCCCGGGACCTGAGGCGGGCCGCCGCGTCCCGGCTGTTGCGCCAGGCACGTGGCCGCCACCACCGCCGTCGCAACCGCAATCCGAACAGTCTGTAATTTCGTCGTCAAAGTCCACCTCGCCTTGGGGTATGCCCGCATTCCCGGGCGCAGCATCCGCGCGCCCATTAAATCGAACTCGGCATGGAAAGTCAAACGGGGCGCCGTTTACACTAGCCAGATGGCGGACATACGGATCGAGGAGTGGCGCCCCGCGGCGGACGATGGCGTGGTGGAAATGCTCGCGGACGTGCTCCACGCAGTGGTTCACGACGGCGCCAGCGTGGGCTTCATTCTGCCCTTCCCGATCGCCGAGGCGCGCGCCTATTGGAGGCGGCGCGTGCTGCCTGATGTGCAAGACCGCAAGCGTCGCCTGCTACTTGCCTGGGATGGCGCCGAGGTTGTGGGCACGGTCCACCTGAATCTCGACACGATGCCGAATCAGGCCCATCGCGCTGAGGTCAGCAAGCTCCTGGTACACCCCAAAGCGCGCCGCCGAGGTATCGCGCGCGCCCTGATGACCGAACTGGAAGCTCTCGCCCGGACCGAGCGGCGCACGCTTCTGACGCTCGACACGCGCACCGGCGACAGCGCGGAGCCCCTATATCTCTCGATGGGCTACACCCTCGTGGGCGCCATCCCGCGCTTCGCCCACGCTCCCGATTCCCCCGCCCTGGACGCCACCAGCATCATGTACAAGGAACTCTTAGACCAGTGAACGATTCGTACCAGCAGAGGTTGATCAGTTCCTCCAGGCATGATCTGCGGTATAGCCGTCTATCGGCCGCGATTCCGCCGATGCCTCCCCCTGGAATCGCCAGAATGACCAAAGCTTCCGACCCGTCCCCGACGCCCACCGCCCGGGCAAAGCCGTCACCCAAAACGCCAAGACCCTCGCCGCCCTTCATCGCCGCATCGATTCCACCCGCCGCGGCCGCGACCACGCCCTCGACGCCCTTCAAAACCACGCCCGCCATCCCCTGCCCACCCCGCCGCCCCAACGCGATCCCGTAACTCCCCCGCCTGCAAACACTTCCCGCCAAAATGGCTTCGTTCCGCCAACCCCGCCCCAACCCGAGCCGGAACCCCGAAATTCCACCGATAGCCCCTCCGGGCCAGCGCATATCCCGCACATTTGACAAGCTTTGCCCGCCTACATATGATGGTGAATCAGCTACAATTTCAAGCACAGCCGTTTTTGTACCCGATTCGCGCCCAAATGACAATCACCACGTCCCTCTGGTCTGGAACATCAATATGATCAAAGTCGAAGGTCTAACCAAGCGATACGCACGCACCATCGCGGTAGACGACATCTCCTTCGAGGTGGAAAAAGGCCAAATCGTCGGCTTTCTCGGCCCTAACGGCGCCGGCAAGACCACTACGATGCGCGTCCTTACCTGCTTCCTCCCGCCCACGTCCGGCACGGCCAACATCGCCGGCTTCGACGTGCTGGAGAACCCGCAGGAGGTCAAGAAGCGCATCGGCTATCTCCCCGAAACCCCGCCCCTCTACCCCGAAATGGAGGTCATCGAATACCTCAATTTCGTCGGGCAGCTCAAAGGCATTCCCCGCAGCGACATCGGCAAGCGCTCCGACGACGTCATTGGCCGCTGCTCCCTCGGCGACGTCCGAACCAAGCTCATCGGCAAACTGTCCAAAGGCTTCAAACAGCGCGTCGGCATCGCCCAGGCCATCATCCATAACCCCGACGTCCTTATCCTCGACGAACCCACCTCCGGCCTCGACCCCAAACAGATCATCGAAATCCGCGACCTCCTCAAGGCCCTCGCCGGTGATCACACCATCATCCTCTCCACTCACATCCTGAGCGAAGTCGAACACTCCTGCGATCGCGTCATCATCATCAGCCAGGGCAAACTCGTCGCCCAGGATTCCGTCGCTAACCTCACCAACCGCCTGCGCGGCGCCGAGGCCGTCTCGCTCGAAGTCGAAGCCGCCGACGGTCACCCCAATCCCGGCGAAATTCAGGGACGCCTCGAACAGGTCGCCGGCGTCAGTCGCGTCATGCTCAAGGAGCAGAAGGACGGCCGCGTCAGCTTCGAAATCGAAAGCCTGCAAGGCCGCCAGATCCGCTCGGAACTCGCCCGCAGCGTCGTCAACTCCGGCTGGAACCTCTCCGAACTCCGCCCCGTCGGACTCAGCCTTGAAGACATCTTCCTCCAACTCACCACCAGCGAAAAGAAAGAAGACGGAGGCACGAAGTGAAGAACATTTTCCTCATCTGCCAAAAAGAGCTCAAGAGCTATTTCGCATCCCCCATCGCCTACCTGCTGATGGCATTCTTCGGCCTCATCTTCGGATTCGGCTTCTTCACCGCCACCCGCGATTTTGTGCGCTTCAGCTTTCAAGCCCAAATGATGGGTCAGCAGCAGCCCATGAATGTTAACGAGCAGATCATTCGCCCGCTGCTCGGCTTCGCCTCAACCATCACCCTCTTCCTCGTCCCCATGATCAGCATGCGCCTGATCGCCGAAGAGAAACGTACCGGCACCATCGAATTGCTCCTCACCTCCCCCATCAAAGATATCGAGATCATCCTAGGTAAATGGCTGGGTTCCGTGCTCCTCTTCCTCTGCGTCCTTGGGATGTCGATGCTCAACGTGGCCATGCTCTTCGCCTGGGGCAAGCCAGACCTGAAACCCGTCCTGATCGCATACCTCGGCCTCCTCCTGCAGGGCGCTACCCTGCTGGCAATCGGTACCTTCATCTCCAGCACCACCCGAAATCAGATCGTCGCCGGCGGCGTCACCTTCTTCGTCTGCCTCTTCCTTTGGCTCCTTAGCTGGTTCTCGGCTTTCGACTCCGGTCCCATGTACCAGGTCGTCAACTA
>JBDTPR010000656.1:0-4131 GCA_039932635.1 Candidatus Solibacter sp. | reverse complement strand
GGAACCCGTGGAGCCGTGATAGGTGAGTTCGATGGCCGTGCCGCTGGCCACCGCCGTCACTCGTCCCGTCGTCTGGTTGGCCGAAATGGCTTCCGCCAGCCAGTAGATCGCAGTCTCCAGCGTGTCATTGCCCGTCACTCGATAGTTGAAGTGTTGGTCTAACCACGCGAGTTCGATATAGTCGCCTGTTGTCGGAAGTCCCTGCAACTCAAATTTCATCTTCGGCTCTATGTACTCCCCGGCCGGCACCGCATAGCCCTTCAAGGGAACCTTGTACAAGTTCTCGGTACCGCCGGCCTCCGCCCAGATTCGAAGGTAAGGCCAGTCCACTGTCGGATAGAGCGCGGAATCCGCCGGGATGCAGTTCGTTCGCGTCTCTTCATAGGTCAGCTTCAAACTGCTGAAATCGCCATCGGGCAAATTGCGAAGAGCCGGGTGTTCGAACACATTGTCGCGGTTCCACTCCACGACAACCCAGTCGAACTGCTGACGCCAGCAGCCCGAGACCGTGAAGCCGTCGGCCGACGCGCCGCTCATCGCGGCGATTGCCGACGGGCGTTCGAAGTAACACTGCAGGTCCCGGTCGGGACGCAGTTTAAACAGTGTCTCCGGCATCAGAGCCTCACGAGCACCGTAAGGTTTGTACCCGGATTTGTCTGTCCGACGCGGAGCACTGCGACTGTGAGCTTCGCGCCTGCGGGCAGTGGCCCAAGGGCCGCGCCATCAACTCCCGCCGATGCGAAGTTCCCTGCCGGAATCGTCAGCGCGCAGTATTCGGTGCCATCCAAGTCCACTCTGATCCGCACCTCAGCATCTGCCGCGCTGCCAACTACTGCGAACACATCGCGCACCGAATGCGACGCTTCCACAACCAGCGCGGGCGCCACGCGCTCGTCCACCGCCAGGTACCCATCCACCTGGACCGTATACTGTCCTCCTGAAAACGTGCGCAACCCGCGACCCAGAGCGCTGGTCAAACAGACCCTACGCACTGGACTGTTGCCCACGCGGTTGGTCACGAACAACTCCGCGCTGCCAATGCGAACGTCGGGCAGCGATACCGGTTGACTCCAACTCCCGCTGTAAGGGCTTCCGAAGAAGTTCGGCGGGAATGACGCGATCACCGTCTTCCTGCTGAGAGCATAGACTGCCGAATTCACCGGGTGCGCCGCCGCCGCGCTCGAATGCATCCCGCGCGTCACATCGTAGCGCGACCCGCCATTCTGAACGGAGTCGACGCGGAGAATCTCTCCGTCGAGCTGAATCAGATCACCGGACACCGCACCGCCGGTGCTATTCAACTCCAACGAGGCATCTTCACTGCCTACACCAGCCTGCAGACGCAAGAGCGGCGTACCGCGAAGTTCGTCCCAGTAGTGCAAGGTCAAGGTGGCCGCCGAAATCGTGCTGGTATTGATTAACTCCGCGAACGCTACGCCGCTGAGTTCCACCGTCCCGCCGCGCTGTCCGGCGCCAAGTCCGAAATAAGGCAGCGGGGGCACACTCGAATCGCTGCTCCCGCTTCCATCCAGTTGCCACCGGGTCACAATCGATAACTGGGCCGAACACTCCAAATCGTTCACATTGGCCGAGCGCCCGCAGATTTGGATTGTCTCACCACCGCGACTCGCCACGTCAAATTGCACAGGACTGCTCTTCGCCAGTGCACCGAACCGCCACCCGCTCTCCGCCACCACAAAACGGCTGCTGGCATCGGGCACCACCGGCCACTTGGGCGTTACGGTCAACTCGGTAGCCGTGTTCGCGACAATCTGGTGCTCCTGTCCGCTGCCCTTCCCCCGCGTGATCCGCACGAGCATTCCCCGATACCGGTTCTCGGTCATCTGCAAGACGTCAGACCCGATGCTCGAGGCGCCATGTGTCGCCGCCTGACTCTCCGGCTGCAACTCCATCCGCCAATAGAAATTCGCGTGGTCGAAATTCGGGTCCGGCGGCGCCACCAGTTCCTTCTCAAGCCCGGTGTCGGTGAACTCGGTCGCTATCGCATGGCTCGAGGCAATCCGAAATAGCTGCGCCGGCGAAGCGCCGCGGTACACATTGAAGGTCGTCGATGTCTGCGAGAAGCTCAGCCCGTCCAGGCGAACGCTACTACCGTCGTTCAAAGTGACTGCCCGCACGATAAATGACAGTGCGCTCTCAGCGCCCAACTCATCCAATGCGGACACGGCGTAGTAGAGCGTCTGGCTGTTGTGCAGCGATCCGCCGGCGCCGATTGTCGGCGCAAGATTCAGCAGCGGAATTCCTGGCCCTGCACCCGTGACGACGGCTGGCGCGACGAAGCCTATCTTAAGGCTGGTCTGCGCGGAGCCGTCCCCCGCTGTGGTTACTACCTCTTCGACGCCGAACTGTATGTCCCCATGGTCATCCAGAACATTGCCGGGCAGCGGACTCGGTACGCCGACGCCCGCGTTTCCTTGTCGTCGCCCGCCGCTCCCCGAGTTGACTTGTCCGTTGCTGTCGGTGTACCACGAATCGTCGTGGACCTGTGCTGTAATCCCCGTGATCCGGTGGTTGGCCCCAGGCGCAATCTTCAAAACCCGGAACAACTGGCGGCTCAGCCCTTCCTTGAGGTACGTCACCGTGATCAGGTCTCCCGGTCGAATCCCAAAAGACTTGACGCTCGTCTCGAACTCAACGTACATGTTTCCGCGTACCGAACGATCGAGATTCAGTTTCAAAATGCGTGCGGCTTGATCGAAATTAGGAATGCCCACCGCCGTGAGAGTCTGGGAAACTTCCTGACCGCTGCGCGCTACGTCGTCCGCGTCCACCAGGGAAAAGCTGTCTTGCTGATATTCATTCAACGAATCCTGGAATTCCACGCTGAAGCGGTTTGGAGTGTCGGCCATGCTTCGCGAGTAGCAACGGAAGCTCGGCTCCCCGGTGGCCTTCCTGAGTAGGCCCGAGAAGCCGTTGCTGCCATCGCCAAACTCATAACTCGGCCATCCGCCATCGAGTTCCTGCGTGCTGTTGGACCATTCAGGCTTCTGCGGCATCTCGAGTGCCAGCGAGTTCTCCGCTCGCAGTTGAAGCGCTCCGCCGGTCGCGTAGCTGAGCATCAGCCTCGCGGCCGTCCTTACACCGCGAACCAGGTCTCCAGTGCTTTTGCGCTTCTGCAGCACAAGGTTGCATTCGAATCGCGGCAGTTCGATCGCGTTGCCGTAGAGGTCCAAGGCCTGAATCCGCTCATCGCAGAATGCTGCCACGTTCGCGAAACTCGCGATGTCGAGTTCTTCCGGCTTCCAACCGCTGCGCCGCAATACATCGAGCACGACCCACGCCGGGTTCGCGGAAAACTGCTCGACGAGAAACTGACCGTCGAGGCCGTACATGGGCAGTTTCAAGCCCTGGATGAGAACCGTTACTTTGGGAAGACTTTGTCCGTTGTTGATCCGGTTCGGGACCACTAATGAGAGGTACGCCATGCTGCCATATGGATCTCCAGCCGCTTGGCCACTGCCGTCGGCGAAATCCAGATTGCAGTTCCCGCGACGCGTGCCCTGCGTCGGGATGTTGTACCAGCCAGTGCCGGTCATATTGGTCCCGTTGACTCCGGCTGGCACCTCGATATCATTCACCAGCACCTTGAGGACGCCCTCGATCTCACCCATGCCGAGCAGCACTTCCATACGCGTCAAGTTGCCGTCATTGCGCGCGAAAACGATTGGCGGCTGATACCACGCCGTGCCGTAGATCATCGGTACGAAGTCGTTGTAGCGCGCCTCGTTGATCGACACCGCGGAAGTGTGGTTGCTCTTATCGCCATACGATCTTACGGAAATCGCGGGCGGCACGAATTCGATTCCGCCAAAGTTCTGGAACATGCCCCGCATTTCGCAGTCGCTGCGCGTATAACTGCACGCTTGAAACGGCGTCGCCTCGTCCAGAGTGCCCCAACCTCCCGGTGACCCAGCCGAGTAACCGCATTTGTAATAGCGCGAGTACTTGCCATTCGCTCCGCCGTCCACCGCCTCGGCGCGTTGTGCATCGCTGCAAGGAAATTCCCATGGGCACCGCCGCTGGATTCTCACCTGCGGCAGCAGCAGCCTCTGGAGATTCATCCGATTCGTCGCCGTGATCCGAAACGTTGCCTCAAGGATTTCATCCGGT
>JBDTPR010000655.1:0-4133 GCA_039932635.1 Candidatus Solibacter sp. | reverse complement strand
GGTAGGTCCAGGCCAATGATGTGGCCAGGGTCGATGATGGTGTGGCCTTCATCCGGATGCGGGGCGGCAATATGAGTAGGGTCGATGATGGTGTGGCCTTCATCCGGATGTGGGGCGGCAATATGAGTAGGGTCGATGATGGTGTGAACTTCAGCCGGATGAGGGACTGCAATCGCATGGGGATCGATAACGCTATGCCCTGTGAAGAGGGATGCTGGTAATTTGATTCGTAGCGGATTGTCTGGCATGTAATCTCCTTAATTTAGTCGCATTGCACTAACCACAGCCTGAAAACGCGGGTGACTCCTTGAATTTTCCAGAAAAGGATTGACTCTCACGTAAATAAGCGAGGGATCGCGCTGTACGAGTGCCCGCTCAAGCAGGTTCAACGCGCGTTCCACGGCCCCTTGCACGGAGTACATCCAAGCCAGCCGAACAGGCGCCCCGTACGCCTGCAGCAGCTCATCTTCCATCCGGCGCACATAGGGGGCGGCGGCTTCAAGATCCCCTTTGAGTGAGTGGAACAGCGCGAACATCTGGGTTGCCAGCTTAGGTTGCTTTCCCTCGGCCAGCGCCACCATTTCAGCCTGTCTCAATGCTTTCTCAAACCACTGTGGCGACGACGCGTCCTTGAGCAGGAACGCATGCCGGGCGTAAGCCTGGCCCAGGTTGAACCGCCCCAGTACCATTTCCCTGCCTTCCAGCGCCTCCTCCAGCAGCCGGATGGAATCCCTTACGCGCCCCGCGAACAAAAGCGTCAACCCATGCCCCGCCGAGGCCGTCCGATCGTACGGATCGAGGGCGAGGGCCTGATACATGCCCGCGACCGCTTCGTCGAACCGCCCGAACTGCAACAGCAATCCAGCGCGCCAGCGCAACGCTCGCGGGAAACGCGGTTTCAATCGGAGGGCCTGGTCGAAGCTTTGCAGCGCGCCCTCCCAGTTCCACTCGTACTGCTGCACGCCGGCCATGCCGACGTGTCCCTCCGGCAGACTGGGATCCTCGTTGATAGCCCGTTCGGCGCTCTGGCGCGCCTTCTGGGCCAATTCCTGAGAGCGCATCTGGTCATAGTTCAGCCACATCAGGTAAGCGTGCGCCAGGCCCGCGTATGCCAGTGCGAACCGCGAATCCTCTGCCACCGCCCGCTCGAAGCTTTCGACTGCAGCCGGCAGACTCGCCGGAGTAGACTCCTGCAGCAGCGTCTGCCCTCGGAGGAAGTGGTCAAACGCCGAATTGCTCATGGTAGGACTGCCGATCGAGAACCCGCCGGTCCGGAATCTCCGGCGCAAGCCCGCCTCTGCCCGATAGATCACCCCGAGGGAGTGTTCGGTCGCCTCCACCGCACTGCCGGCAATCTCACCCTGGAGCTCGAGCAGATTTAAAACTCGTGTCTGTCCGGTTTCCTTGCCTACCTCGCGAACAAACTCGTGCGACCATACATAGGCTCGCGCGACCTTGTCGAACAATTGCATTCTTAAATGCAGCCGGCTATCCTGCCGCTCCATCACTCCGTCGAGGGCGAAGCGGTTCGTCCCGGCGCTCGTCGCCCCATCCCGGGTACTGTAGAGGCGCATGACTTCGATGCCTTCCACTTGGCCCAGACGCCGGATCAACTCCGTTATGGTGCCCCGGCATAAGTAGTCAAATTCATGATCGGTACGGTTATCGATGTCGAACACTCCGATGCTTACCGCCTGCGGCGCTGCCAGTGTTCGCAGGGCGGCTCCGCCCAGGAGGACCGGCACCGCCACGGTTGCGGCGAACACCATGCGCCGTGTCATAGGGCGAGGGCGAGCGCGAACGTCCCCCTCCAGCGCGCCGGCAATCTCCGCCACGGAACCGAACCTCTGCTCGGGCTCGATCTCCAGACACCGAAGAATGGCGCTGTTCCAGTGTGCCGGCAGATTGTTCGCCCGCTCGCGCGGCGGAGTGGGCCGCTCCCAAAGCTTGCTGAAATACAGGGCATGAAGTGACTCGGACGAGTACGCCCTACGGGTGGTCACCATCTCGTCCACGATGAGGCCGAACGCATACACGTCGGACGCAATGCTGGGGTCCTCGCGCCGCAGCAACTCCGGAGCCATGAAGTACGGAGCCCCGGCTCGAACATCGGGCTGAGACTCAAACAACACCCGGTCTGGATCCTTCGCTTTAGCCAGCCCGAAGTCGGTCACGATCGCCTGCTGTGGCCGGTTCCGGCGCGTGGCCAGCATCACGTTAGACGGCTTCAAATCCCTGTGGATGATCCCATGGTCGTGCAAAGCCGCGAGCCCCCGGCCGATCTGTTGTGCGAATTCAAGTGCGGTCGCCAAGTCCAGGGGGCGTTCCCTCGACAGCCGCTCGGCAAGGCTTTCTCCGTCCAGCAACTCCATGGTCAGACACGGGACAGGCCCGCTTGGCGTGTCATGCTCAACCAAGTCATAGAGGCGGCATAAGTTCTCATGCGATACGTCGCGGGCGATCAGCAGCTCTCGTTCGAAGCGCGCCAGCGCCGTCCGGTCCGACAACAGTTCGGATCGTAGGGTTTTCAGGGCCAGGCGCAGCTTTAATCGTTCATCAAAGATCTCATAGACCTCGCCCATGCCACCGTGGGCCATGAACCGTACGACGCGGTAGCGGCCTGCCACCAGATCACCGTCATTGAGTACGGTTGTGCCGCTCTCTCCTACGCTGTGGGTAGTGCTGACGGACTCGGCGTGATTCGCCAGTAGTTCCTCAAGGGTGCGGAGGAGGTCCTTACGATCGCCACAGGCATCCGCCAAGAACGCGGCCCTCTGTGCTTCCGATACGGCGAGTGACGCCGAGAACAACGATTTAACCCGCTCCCACTCTGCTGCTGTCATGGAATTACTTTTTGGTCAAGTGCCCGCGCAACCAGGCGCGCGCCACCTGCCAGTCGCGTTTGACGGTTCGTTCGTCGACGCCGAGAGCCTCGCCGATTTCGGCGTGGGTCAACCCACCAAAACAGCGCAGGTCCACAACCTGTGCCATGCGGGGTTCCTCAGCGGCGAGCTTTTCAAGTAAATCACCCATCTCCGCGATGTCCACCCATCGTCGTTGTCCCTGCGCGGCAAAATCCTCCATCTCCACCCGCAAGACATTGCCCCCCCGCTTATCCGCACGATGGGCTCGCGCGTAGTCGATCAGCAGACGCCGCATCGCAACCGAAGCCGCTGCCAGAAACTGCCACCGGCTCCGGCAACTCAGCGGCGCGTGGCGCGCAAGCTGGAGGAAGAACTCGTTGACCAGGGCAGTGGGTTGCAGGGTATGGCCCGCGCGCTCGGTTCGCATCCTGCCTTCGGCGATGCGGCGCAGTTGGGGATACAGGAGAGAAATGAGATGAGCCGGCGCACCGTCATCACCCTGTTCGTACCTGCGCAGTAATTCGGTTACGTCCCCAGTCATTTATACCGCCGATACAATTCCAAAAGCATATCCGTCTCCTGCCCCCGGAGTCAAATAAGCGTAATTTCCGGAGTGATAGGGACAAAAGCTCTCAGAATCTTTCTGTTTTCTATCCCGTGTCCCGAAGGCGTGCCGGAATTCGCTATTTCAAACGGAATGCAATACATCTTACCGGCAGGCGCGAAGGCGGAACTCGCCCGCGAAACCTATCGCCTGCACCATTACCTCTGGCACGGAGTCCGCAGCGTCTGGGAGGCGCTAACAGATACGCAGAGGCGGGCAATTCTGACCATCCAGCTGGGCTGGGCGCCGCCCCGGCCCGGGCGCGACTCTGCCGGCAACATCCTGCTCGACAACAACTCCGGGGAGGATTTCCTGTTTATGCACCGGCGGATGATTGGCCATCTCAACGCGCTCCTTGCGGCCGAGGGCCAGCCCCAGATTACGGGCTGGAACTCGATCCCGGGGCCGGATGACCCCGACTACCCGGTTCCCGATTTCCCGATCTTCACACCACAAAAGACGGTTGAGTTCTGGAAGGAATGCATAGTTGGCTGGGAGGCCCTCTATTCGGAACCGGCTTACCTGCGGAGCATCTCGCTGGGCCGTCTCGGCGCCCAGATTGAATTTGGAATCCACAACGCGGTGCACAACCGGTGGAAGAAGGAGTCGCCCGTTGGCTATCGCCCCGCCTCGGCTCTATCGGAAACCATCAACGCGCGATGGAA
>JBDTPR010000654.1:0-4138 GCA_039932635.1 Candidatus Solibacter sp. | reverse complement strand
ACGCCGCCATCACCGAAACGCCCTGCGTCTTCGTCAACGTGCAGCGCGGCGGACCGTCCACCGGCCTGCCGACCCTGCCCGCGCAGGCCGATATGATGCAGGCCAAATGGGGCTCGCACGGCGACTACAGCATCATCGCGCTGTGTCCCAACTCGCCGCAGGAGTGTTTCGACCTGACCATTACCGGCTTCAATCTGGCCGAGGAATTCCGCGTACCGGTGATGCTGATGCTCGACGAATGCGTCGGCCACATGACGGAAAAAGTCGTGATCCCGGAGAGCGACAAGATCGAGATTACGCCGCGGCGCTTCACCCATAAGATGCCCGAGGAGTTCCGCCTGTTCGCGCCCAAGGACGATCTGGTGCCGGAAATGGTGAAGGCGGGCGACGGCTACAAATTCCACGTCACCGGCCTGACCCACGACGAGCGCGGCTATCCAAGCATGAACGTGGAGACGCAGGCCAAGCTGGTCAACCGCATGCACGACAAGCTGAAGCCCTTCGCCAACGGCCGCGCGCTGTTCGAAGCGGTGGACCTGGACGATGCCGAGGTGGTGGTGATGTCGTACGGCATTACCTCGCGTGTGGCGCAACGCGCCACTCAATTGGCACGGGCGCAGGGCATCAAGGCGGGGATTTTCCGCATCATCTCGGCATGGCCCTTCCCCGAGCAGCATATTAAGGAACTGGCCGGCCGCGTCAAGGCCTTCGTCTTCCCTGAGTTGAATCTGGGGCAGATGGTCCACGAGGTGGAGCGCTGCTCCGCCGGACGCGCCAACGTGATTTCCGTGCCCCATGCGGGCGGCAGCGTGCACAAACCCGAAGTGATTCTGAAAGCCATCGTGGAGGCCGCGAAATGAGTGATGCCGTGATCGAATCAGCGATCGATGTACCCTTCAACGCCACCAATCCGGTGGAGCCTTTCCTGCGCATGGACCGCATGCCGCACATCTGGTGCCCCGCCTGCGGAATCGGCACCACGGTCAACTGCTTTGCGCGCGCGCTGGAGGCTTCCAAACTCGATCTGAATAAGGTGGCGGTGGTCAGCGGGATCGGCTGCACCGGCCGTGTCGCAGGATACGCCAATCTGGATAGCTTCCACACCACCCACGGGCGCGCGATTCCGTTCGCCACGGGGCTGAAGCTGTCGAACCCCGAGCTCACGGTGGTGGTGTACTCGGGCGATGGCGACCTGTTCGCCATCGGCGGGAACCACTTCATCCACGCCGCGCGCCGCAATATGGACATAAAGGTGATCTGCGTCAACAACCTCACCTATGCCATGACCGGTGGGCAGACTGGCCCGGCCACCCCCATGGAAGTGATCTCGGCAACCTCGCCCTACGGCGTGTTCGAGCCCAGCTTCAATTTGGTGCAGTTGGCGGAAGCCGCCGGCGCCTCCTACGTGGCGCGCTGGACCACATTCCACGTGAAGCAACTGGCCCGCTCGATGGAGGAAGTGCTCCACAAGAAGGGCTTCTGCTTTATCGAAGTGCTCTCGCCCTGCCCCACGCTGTACCAGCGCCGCAACAAAATGGGCGACGGCCTGGATGCCATGAAGTTCTACAAGCAGGTCAGCAAGGTGCGCAACGGCGCGCCCACCGGGGAATGCGCACTCACGCGCGCCGGCGAGATTGTAGTCGGCAAATTCGTGGACCGCGAGCGTCCCGACTACCTGGAACTGCTGACCAACCAGATGCACGCAACCTTGGGCGACCGTTACGCCGATCCGGAGATCACCACATGCAGCGAGGGGTAAGCAAGCTCGGTCTGACAGAAATTCGTATCGCCGGTTTCGGCGGGCAGGGCGTGATCCTGGCCGCCTCGGTGATCGGCAAGGCAGCCGCCATCTTCGAGGGCGGCTACGCCACCATGACGCAGAGTTTCGGTCCCGAAGCGCGTGGCGGATCGTCGTCGGCGCAGGTGATTCTCTCCGGCGACCCGATCCTCTACCCCTACGTCACCCAGCCCGACATCCTGGTGGTGATGAGCCAGGAAGCCTACTCGGTCTTCTCGCCGCAGTTGAAGCCGGGCGGAATTCTGATCGTGGAGCAGGAACTGGTGCGCATCGAACAGCCTCCGCAAGGGGTGCGCTTCTACGGCGTTCCGGCCACTCGCCTGGCGGAGGAATTGGGCCGCAAGGTGGTGCTCAATATCGTGATGGTGGGCTTCTTCGCCGCCGTCACCAACATGCTGGATCCCGACAGCCTGCGCCAAGCCGTCGCCGATTCGGTGCCGCCCGCCATGCAGAAGCTCAATCTGCAAGCCTTCGATAAGGGCTTCGAATACGGCGCGGAACTGGTTCACCGTATGTCCGAAGGCGCGGACGTAGAGCCGCTGCTGCTCGAAACCGAGTCGTAAAATTCCCGCTTGACTTTCTAGGTGATATAGTCAACTATATCACATAGAGTGCAGTTACTGATCCATCCCGCCGACGAGCTTCCGATCTACCGCCAGATCATGCGGCAGATCACCGAATCGATCGCCGTGGGCCGCCTTTCGCCGGGCGAAAAGCTGCCGTCGCACCGCGATCTCAGCGAGCAGTTGGTGATCGCCCCCCTCACCGTCAAGAAAGCCTACGACGAGCTGGAGCTGCTCGGCTACCTGGAAACCCAGCGCGGACGCGGCACTTACATCTGCGCCCGTTTGCCTCAGGCCGACCCTGCGCAGCAGCGCGCGGAAGTCGCCGACGGCGCCCGCAAGTTGCTGGCGCAGGCCTACCTGGCAGGATTTTCCTACCCCGACGTGCTGGAGATTTTGGAACAGGCCGACCGCACTCTGAATGCCACCTCGGTGGAAAAGGAGACCCCATGACCCCCGTACTCGACTTCCGTGAAATCGCGCGTTCCTTCAAGCGCGGCGTGCCCGTGCTCAACGGCGTCACGTTCGCCATGCAGGAGGGCGAAGTCGCCGGACTGCTGGGGCGCAACGGGTCCGGCAAGACCACGCTGATCCGCATCGCCATGGGAATGCTGCAGCCATACGGCGGCAGCGTGCGCGTGTTCGGCGAATCGCCGGCCGAAAATCCGGTGGCGATCAAGCGGCGCATCGGCTACGTGGCGGAAGACCAGGTGCTGCCGCCGGGATCGACCATCGACGAGCTGATTTGCCTGCACCGCTACCTGTTCCCCCGCTGGGACGGCGGGCTGGAGAAGGAGCTGCTGGAACGCTTCGGGCTGGACTACCGGTCGAAAATCAAGCACCTCAGCAAGGGGCAGGCGCGCCAGGTGGCGCTGCTCTGCGCCGTCTGCCATCGACCCGAACTCCTGCTGCTGGACGAGCCTGCGGGCGGCCTGGACCCCGCGGCGCGCCGCGAATTCCTGGAAACCTCGATCCAGCTGCTGAATCGCGAGGGCACGGCGATCCTGTTCTCGTCGCACCACATGGGCGATGTCGAGCGCCTGGGCGGCCGCGTAATCCTGCTGGATGAAGGGCGGGTGCGCCTCGACGAAGATCTCGATGGCCTGCGCGAGGGGGTTTGCGTGGCCCTGGTGCCGCGCACTTCGGCGGGCGGGGCCCCTGCGCTGGAACGCGTGCCCGGGTGCCTGCGCGTACGGCCGGTCCACGAAAACTGGCATGCCGTGTACCGTGGTACGCCGGCGGCGGTGCACGCGAAGCTGACCGCCGCGCTCGGTTCCAACGGGATCCGCTGCGAAAGCGTCCCGCTGGAAGAACTCTTCATCGAACTGGTTGGGGGCAAACGAGGGGAGGCCGCATGATCTGGGAAGTGATGAGACGCGAAGCCGCCTGGCGTGAGGTCTTTGGCTATGTTGCAGTGGTGACGGCGATGTCCGTGTTCCTGCCCGAGCACGTTCCTGCCATCTTCCTGTTTGTCGTCGGACTATGCTGGATTCGCAGCATGCCGGGCGAGCGGGCCTCGCTGTTTCAGGTGGGGCTGCCGATCGCGGCCGCCGATCTGTACCTGGGACGCGTGAGTGCCTTCCTGGCGCTGGTCTGGCTGCCCGCCATGGCGGGAGCGGCGACGCTGCTATTGAGCGGCAAGAACGAAAACGCGGGTACGATGCTGCTCGCCGCGATGGGACTCTCGGCGCTGATGATGGCAACGCTCTCCCACAGGGTGCGCGAACGGATGGGCTCGCAGTGGGTGCCGGCAATCGCCATGGCCGTCTTTTCCGGG
>JBDTPR010000653.1:0-4142 GCA_039932635.1 Candidatus Solibacter sp. | reverse complement strand
GCGTCGCGCGAGACGCGGGCCAGTTCGCGCACCGCGGCGGCCGGGTTGTCCAGATGCTCGAGCACTTCCAGGCAGGTGACCGCGTCGAAACTACGGTCGGCGAACGGCAGGGAGAGCACCGACGCGCAGACGCGCGCAGGGGCCGCGACCTGGGCCAGTGAAGCGGGGCGCAGATCGAGACACACGGGTTGCACGGCAGGCGGCAGCACGCCGCGGCGCAGCATTTCGCCCTCGCCGCATCCGGCATCGAGCAGGCTGTGCGGATCGAGTTCGGCGAGCACCGCTCCCATGCGCTCGAAGAAGCGCCCGATCACGAAGCTGACCACCGGATTTTTATCGGAGTACTTTTCCTGGCGGACTGTGGCCGGCAGTGTGGGCGTCATTTGCGCTGCCCCGCGGCGGCGCGCAGACGCAGCACGTGGCGTATGTACTGCAACGGATGCAGTGCGTGGACCTTGCTCTGCCCGCGCACGCGTTTGCGCATCTCGTAGCCGCACTCCTGCACCTCGCCGACGTTGCCGCGGACCAGCAGTTCCATCAGGCTCTTGTAGCCCAGGGGCATTAATGGGACTCCCTCGATTGCCTGCCGCCGCACCAGGTAGCAGCCGCTCAGCGGATCGGAAACGCGCGCGTAAACCTGCGGCAGCAGCCAGCGCCCAATCTGCGCGGCGCCCCAGGAACTGACGCGGCGCGCCAGGCCCCAATCGCCCAGACCGCCGCCATCGCCGTGGCGCGTGGCGACCACCAAGTCGGCGGTGCCCCGGCGTTCCAGCAGGCGGCCCAGGACATCGGGAGGGTGTTGGAAGTCCGCATTGATGGTGCCCAGAATCTGCCCGCGTGCAACCTGCCATCCGCGGATCACTGCGACCGCGAGGCCGCCTTCGTTCTGCCGGCGCACCACGCGCAACTCGGGGAAGGTCGGGCACAGGCGCGCGGCGATTTCCCACGTGCGATCGGCGCTGTCATCGTCCACCACCACCACTTCGTAGCGGCCGGGCAGTGCCTGATCGAGGTTGGAGCGCACGGCGGCCAGAAAGTCGATGATATTCTCGCTCTCATTCAAAGTGGGAATCACGAGCGAGAGCACGGGCTGCGCATCTCCGGCGACAACGGCCGGGACGATCAGCGGGCCCGTTGGTGCGGCGACAACATGTTCGGCCTCACTATTGTGTGGGGCAATGGCCAATGGACTATCTCCCTGTATGACTCAATACCCAGTCGGCGCGGTCGCCGCAGGCGCAAGGCATTCACCACTCTAACGCGATTCTCCACTGGACACCCTCGCGGCGGCGAGCGGAAAGCGGTTGCAGAGTTAGCTATCGTCCCGTAGCCCCCGCTCCAACTTCTTAGACAGGAACAAGCTCGCCAGGCAGAAGCCGATGAAGAGGTAATAGCCAGGGAGTATCTTCGAACTGTCCGTAGGAATGGCGATCTGCGCACCCATCTCCTGCAGACCTCCCATGGTGTTGTGGATAACTCCGTTGAAGGCCACGTACGACATGAAGATGGCCAGCGCCATCACGTCGGCCATCGACCATTTAGAAGCATCGATCGCGAAGAACTTTACGATGCGATTGCCGCGCAGCAGTCTGGGCCACATCAGGCTCAAGCACACCGTGAAAATTTTCAGGGCGGGGAAGACCACGCTGAAGAGTAGCACCAGGACTCCCACCACCCACATCTCAGGCTTGCCGATCTGTATCAGCGTGCGGAAGACCTCGAGCACGCTCTTACTCTGGAAGTAGAGCGATTGGTCCGTGAACGTGACCGGCGTGCCCATGAAAGTCATACCCACGCGCGTGATGCGGGCTTCCACTTCCAACATCGGCGTGAGAATGCCGCCGGCCAGCAGAATCACGCAGAACAGCAGCAGGACAACGGTGCGCAGGCGGCCGATTGGTCCCCCGGTCAGAATCAGCAGGAAGGCCACCGCGGCGGCGCCCAGGGCAGCCAGGTATTCGTTGTGGATCTCTTCGTCCTGTGTGGCGATCTCCTTGCCGAGTTTCTCCTGGCAAGAGGCGAGATCGGCGCAGGCGTGCTTCTTCGTTACGTAGTCATACCACCGCATATCGACGTTGCCAAAGGTATGCTTCGCCGCGTCCACGAGCAGCGTGCGCACATAGCTCTTAAGCGCCTGCTTGGTTTCGGGGCGCGCCATCTCGGCGAGTACAATATCGGCGTATTCGGGCACGTGGGGTTTCAGCGCGCCGATCATCATGTTCGCCATCATGGCATTGCCCTGGCTCAGCAGGCCGCCCGACGATCCCGCCGGCGGCGCGCTCATCTTCGTCTTGATATCGTCGAGCAGGCGATACAGTGCGCTGACCACGGTCGGGCGCAAGCTCTTCTGATCCTTGGCCTTCCAATCGAGCGCATCGATCTGCGCATTGAGAATCGGCAAGATCTTCTCCACCCAGCGATCGGGATTGAGCAGGCCGTAGCGCGCGTGGCTGATCTCGGCGAGTTCGGTGCGCAGCGCGCGGCGCTGCTCCAGCCCTTCGATGGTCCACCACGTGCCGGCGGCCGCGGGCGCCAGCAGGAGCAGACCCAGGACGAGGCGCCAGTCGAATCCGCGTGACGGCCTGGGCGGCGCGGTCTCTACAGCGCCTTCCGAATCGCCTTGGGAACCAGGGAGCATAGTCATTCTTCTATATACGACGCAGCAGGACGGAACTGATTATAAACCGGCGGCTGGAATATAGCCCTGAGCGACCTCATTAAAAGCGGCGAGTTGGGCCGCTTCCCAGGCGGCGTCGCGGCCCAATTCGCGCGCCATCAGCCCGGCGACGCGCGGCGCCATGCGCAGCGCGGCCTGTGCGTTGAGGAAGAGCGCGCGGGTGCGGCGGGCCAGAACGTCCTCGACGGTGCGCGCCAGTTCGTGGCGGATCGCCCAAATGACTTCGCCGGCGGTGTACGGCAGTTCACTGTCGAGCGGCTGCGCCCAGGCTGGGTCGCTGCTCTCCAATTCCTGCACCATGCGGGCGTCGGAACCGTAGACCCAAAGGTGGCCGTACTTTTCGGAGGCCGTATGGAAGCCGTGGATATTGAGATTGGCGGTCCCGCAGGGCTTCTCCGGAAGGCGCGCCAGCGTGGCGGCCTGATTGACGCAGTCCTCGGCCATGTGGCGATAGGTGGTCCACTTGCCGCCGCAGATCGTGATCATGCCGGAGTTCTCGATGCGTATGGTGTGGTCGCGAGAGAGAGCGGAGGTATTGCCCGCCTCGCCCGAGCGGACCAGCGGCCGTATCCCGGCGAACACGCTGAGGATGTCGGCGCGCGTGGGCTTACGGTCAAGGTACAGCGAAGCAGTTTGCAGGATGAATTCCACCTCCTGCTCCATCGCGACCGGTTCCAGACCGGCTTCGGTGATCGGCGTGTCGGTGGTGCCCACCACGGTATGGCCGTGCCACGGGATGGCGAACATCACGCGGCCGTCGCTGGTGTGCGGCACCATGATGGCGTTCTCCCCAGCCAGAAAGCTGCCGTCGAAGACGAGGTGTATCCCCTGCGACGGCACGATCATCGGCTCGACGCTGGAATCCGCAGCGCGGCGCAGTTGGTCGGCGAATGGGCCGGTCGCATTGATGACGACTTTGGCGCGCGCCTCCTGCTCTTCGCCGGTTTCGACGTCGTGGAAACGAACGCCATCGACGAAGCCCTCGTCGTCTTTGGTGAAGGCCGTGACGGGGGTGTAATTGAGCATTGTGGCGCCTTGTTCCCAACCCGTGGTGATGAGGTTGATCAGCAGGCGCGCGTCATCGAAC
The DNA here is from genome assembly GCA_039932635.1 of Candidatus Solibacter sp. Taxonomy (GTDB): domain Bacteria; phylum Acidobacteriota; class Terriglobia; order Bryobacterales; family Bryobacteraceae; genus Solibacter. The sequence continues at coordinate 378 of JBDTPR010000653.1, read as the reverse complement.
TGGCCGTCGAAATAAATCACGCCGCCCTTGAGGCCTTCGGTCTTGATTGTCGGGAGGCGCTGCAGGGTCTCGTCGCGCGAGAGGATGCGCGAGGTGCCGAAGCCGTACTTGCCGGCGAGCAGGTTGTAGAGCTTGAGTCCGACGCCGTAAAAGGGGGCCTCCCACCAGTCGTAGTTGGGGACGACGAAGCCCAGGTTGCGGACCAGATGGGGGGCGTTCTGGAGCAGGAGTCCGCGCTCTTTGAGGGCTTCCATCACCAGGGAAAGATTGCCCTGTTCGAGGTAGCGTACGCCGCCATGAACCAGTTTGGTGCTGCGGCTGGAAGTGCCCTTGGCGAAATCGTTCTGTTCGAGCAGGAGGACGTCGTAGCCGCGGCTG
>JBDTPR010000652.1:0-4152 GCA_039932635.1 Candidatus Solibacter sp. | reverse complement strand
CCGTTATCTCATCGGCGCCATGGCGGCTGTCTGGGGCCTGCGCCTCGCCTTTCACCTGCTCACAGATCGCATCCTCGGCCATCCCGAGGAAGGCCGCTACCAGGAACTGCGCCGCCAATGGGTCACCAATATCCCGCTGAAATTCCTCCTGTTCTACGAATTTCAGGCGCTGCTCTGCGTGCTTCTCTCGGCGCCCTTCTACCTCGCGGCGCGCAATCCCGAACCCGTGCTCTCGCCCCTCGAGTACGCTGGAGCCGTCCTGTGGCTCGCCGCCACCCTTGGCGAATCCATCGCAGACCGCCAACTCGCAGCCTTCAAACGCAACCCTGCCAACCAAGGCAGAACCTGCCGCGCCGGGCTCTGGAACTACTCCCGCCATCCCAACTATTTCTTCGAGTGGCTGATCTGGGTCTCCTTCGCCCTCTTCGCGCTCGCCTCGCCCTACGGCTTCATCGGACTACTTTCCCCACTGCTCATGCTCTATTTTCTTTTCAAAGTCACCGGCATTCCCGCCACCGAGGCGCAGGCCCTGCGCACCCGCGGAGACGACTATCGGCGCTACCAGCAAACCACCAGCGCCTTCGTGCCCTGGCCGCCCAGGAGGTACACATGAGCCCCGTCGCTACGGCCCCCGTCAAAGCTGCCACCCTGCAAGATCGCTTGCTGGCGACCCTGCTTGAGTCCGACCGGCTTCCCGATGCCGCCATCCGCCGCGGAATCCGCCGCCTCCTCCGCCAGCGGCTTCGCGAGGAATCGCGCGGCGGCATCGAAGCCCAAAAATCGCGCCTCGCGGCCTTCGTGCAGCAACTGCGCAATAGCCCCATCGCCATCGAAACCGCCGCCGCCAATCGGCAGCATTACGAGGTGCCAGCCGAGTTCTTCCGCATCATCCTCGGACCCGCCCTGAAGTACTCTTGCGCCTATTGGCCCGAAGGCGTCTCCGTGCTGCCCGAAGCCGAAATCGCCGGCCTGCAACTCACCGCCGACCGCGCTCGCATCCACGATGGCGACCGCGTCCTCGACCTCGGCTGCGGCTGGGGCTCCTTCTCGCTCTACGCCGCCGCGCGCTTCCCGCACAGCCGCATCACCGGCGTCTCCAACTCGCGCACGCAGCGCGAATTCATCGAAGCCGAGGCTGCTCGCCGCAATCTCCGCAATCTCGAAATCCTTACGGCCGACATGAACCGCTTTGACACCCCGAAACGCTACCAGCGCGTAGTTTCCGTCGAAATGTTCGAACACATGCGTAACTACCGCCTCCTGCTCGAAAACATCCACCGCTGGACCCTTTCCGGCGCCACTATCTTCGTTCACGTCTTCGCCCACCGCGAATTCGCCTACCCCTTCGACGTCAAGGATTCCTCCGACTGGATGGCCGCGCACTTCTTCACCGGCGGACTCATGCCCAGCGACGACCTCCTCCTTCACTTCCAGGACCACTTCCGCATCTCCGACCGTTGGGTTCTCGACGGCACGCACTACCAGAAGACCGCCGAAGCCTGGCTCGCCCGCCTCGATATGCAGAGCGATCAGGTCCTCGCCCTCTTCTCCCAAACCTATGGGGCGTCCGATGCCCGGCGCTGGCTGGTTCGCTGGCGCGTTTTCCTCATGGCCTGCGCCGAACTTTGGGCCCATCGCGAAGGCCAGGAGTGGATTGTCAGCCACTATCTGTTCGAGAGGTCCGCATGATTTTCGCCGCGCTCGCCCTGGCCATCACTATGCTGCAGCCCCTGCCCGTCCTCAAAGGCAAATACCTCACCGGCCGCGATGCCACGCTGCCTGCCGATTCCAAAGGCAAAATCGCACTCCTCGCCTTTGGCTTCACCTACGATTCGCGCCACGCCGTCGAAGCCTGGAGCAATCGCTTCCGCCAGGATTTCGCCAAGGATTCGCGCGTAACCTTCTACGAAATCCCCGTCATCGGGGGCGCCGCGCAACTCGCCAAATGGTTCATCGATAGCGGTATGCGCAAAGGCACCCCCATCGAACTTCACGAGAATGTGATCACCATGTACGGCGGCGCCGCACCTTGGAAGAAGTACCTCGACTACCGGAAACCAGACGACGCCTACCTCGTCCTACTCGACCCCTCGGGCGCCGTGCGCTGGCATTTCACCGGAAAATTCGAGGAGTCCGCCTATCGCGAACTCGAAGCCGCCGTGACTTCCCTGCGATGATTGTGGGGCAGGCTTCAGCCTGCGTACCGACTTCAGTCGGTACACCGGCCGAAAGGCCGGAGGCCGCTGCCTGAAGTTGTATCCTAACGTCTGGCCCGCAAGGCCGTCGATTACGGGATGCTGCAGAACCTGCGTTACGCAATCCGCACGATGCGCAAAGCGCCCGGCTTCACCGCCGTCGCCATCCTCACGCTCGCGCTCGGAACCGGCGCGAACACCGCGATCTTCAGCGTCGTCAACGCCCTCGTATTGCGCCCGTTGCCCCTGAAAGATCCCGCGCGCGTCCTGGTGATCAGCGTTTCCAATCCCGCTCGCGGCTTCCGCGGCAGCGTCTTCTCCCTCGCCAATTACGAAGCCATGCGAGATCGCGCCCGCAGCTTCGAACTCACCGGCGCCTTCTGCTTCGACGCCCTCACGCTCACCGGCGCCGCCGAACCCGAACAACTCGCCGTCGCGCGCGTCTCGCCCAACTTCTTCGACGTCCTCGGCACCCAGCCCCTCATCGGCCGAGGCTTTCGCTCCGCTGAAGGCGAGGCCTCCGGCCAGCCCGTCGCCCTCATCAGCGAAGCGCTCTGGCGCCGGCGATTCGGCGCCGACCGCACAATCCTCGGCCGCACCCTCCCCCTCGACTCCGAAATCTACACCATCATCGGCGTACTACCCGCCGATTACGCCTTCCCCTCTACCGGCCAGGACGTCTGGATCACCCGCCTCATGAAATACGGCCGCCTCCAGCCAGAGCAAATCGAGACCGGCGCGGGCTTCCTCACCGGACTCGTGCGCCTCGCTCCCGGCGTCACCCTGCCCCAGGCCGATTCGGAAGTCGCCGCCCTCACTCAACAGGTCCGCCAAGCCCATCCCCGCGCGCCCATGTCAGACCCCAACGCGCACCTCGATCTCGCCCCGCTCCAGGACAGCCTCACCGGCCAGATCCGTCCCACCCTCCTGATCCTCACTGCCGCCGTTGCCTTCGTACTCTTGATCGCCTGCGCCAACGTTGCCGGACTCATGATGGCGCGCGCCACCGGGCGCTCCAAAGAAATCGCCGTACGCGCCGCGCTCGGCGCCAGTCGCAAACAACTGGTGCAGCAACTCCTCGTCGAAAGCGTCGTGCTCGCCGCCGCCGGAGCCGCCGCCGGAATACTCATCGCCGCCTGGGGCGTCGAGTGGCTGGTAAAGGCCGATGCCGGCGCCAACCTTCCCGGCTTTCAGCCCATCCGCGTAGATCTCGCGGTGCTCGGTTTCACCGTCCTCGTATCCCTGTTCACCGGTGTGCTCTTCGGTCTCGTGCCCGCGCTCGAAGCTTCGCGTCCCAATCTGATCGGAGTCCTTCGCGATAGCGGCTGGGGCACCACCGGAGGTGCGCACCGCCGCCGCCTTCGTAGCCTGCTCGTCGCCGGCCAGATGGGTCTCTCCATCGTCCTGTTGATCGGCGCCGGACTGCTGCTCGAAAGCTTCCGCCGGGTCAGCAATGTCAACCTGGGCTTCGACACCGACCACACGCTTACCGCCCGCATCGCCCTGCCTCCCGGCAAGTATCCCGATGGGCCCAAGCGCGCGCAATTTGTCCATGCCATCGAGCAGCGCGTCGCCCAGATGCCGGGTGTCACCGCCGCCGCCGTCTCCCAATCGGTGCCGCTCGGTCAGGTCGTGCTTTCTCCCGTTCTGGCCGAGGACCAACCCATCGTGCCGGTCGGACTCCGCCCGCTCGCCCAGTGGAATGGCGCCACGCCAGATTTCTTCCGCGTCATGGGCATCCCCCTTCTGCGCGGACGCTTCTTTACATGGGCCGATGACGACCGTGCGCCCCGCGTCCTGATCGTCAACCAATCCCTCGCGCAGCGCTTCTGGCCGGGCCAAAGCGCGCTCGGCAAGCACGTCACCTTCACCCGTTTCCAGGCGCCTTTCGAAATCGTCGGCCGGCGCGTGTCAACGACTTTGAGACACTCCGACATGGAATTTAGTGAGTATCGGC
>JBDTPR010000651.1:0-4156 GCA_039932635.1 Candidatus Solibacter sp. | reverse complement strand
TAGGTGAGCATGGTGCGGAAGCCAGTGATCAGGCTCTCCCAGAGCAGGGCGAAAGTGGCGGGGCGGCGGTCCCATATGCCCGGGTCCACTTTATTCGGGAAGCGCGTGTAGATCGTGACCAGCCACGGTAGGACGAGCGCGGCGGCGACGGCATACGCGAAGGCGACTCCGCGCAGGAAGGCGCCGCGATTCTGTTTGCGCGCGAGCAGCATGAGGCCCTGGGCGGCGAGGGCGAAGACGCAATACACGTGGCCGTAGAAAAGCAGCGCGGCGCTCGCGCCGTAAGCAGCCAGGCGTCCCCACCACTGTCTGAAGGGCGGCGGGCCGGGGGTTTCGAGCACTTCGAAACAGAGGCAACTCGACCAGATCATGAGCGCGACGTACATGGGATACTCGCGGATCTGCATGACGTGCATGATCATGTAGCCGTTGAGCGAGAGAATCAGAATACCGAAAAGACGCGAATAGACGGAGTAGTCGCGGAAGAAACGCAGCAAACCCTGCAGCGCCGCCAGCAGCCAGAAGATATTGATTGCCCGCAGCAGGATTTCGGAATGGGAGTGAGCGGCGCGCATCACGGCATTGCCGATGAGGTAGAAGAGCGGTTGGTAGGATGTGGGGCCCACCGCGGTGATGACGTCGGCGAAGGAACCGGGCTTTCCAATCTGGCTGAACTGCTGCCAGGTTTGGCCGCCGGAGAGAAGGGTGAAGCGGTTGCCCTCGTCGGTCCAAACTCCCTTGAGATCGATACAGAGGACGTACAGGATGACGACGATCCAGAGGGTCAGAAGAATGGACTTTTTGGCCATGCAGCGAAGTCGTATTCTACTATGCGGTGACAGTGCGGGCGGGACTACAGGGATTTGCCGGCGTAGGCATTAAGTACTTCATCGGGCGTGCCGACAAGGACAGCCTGGCCGTTGTCCAGCCATAGGGTGCGATCGCAGAACTGGCGCACCAGTTGCGGCGAGTGGGAGACGAAGAGCAGAGTACGGCCTTCTTCCTTGAAGCGCGCGATACGCTCGAAGCACTTGCTCTGGAATGCCTGGTCGCCCACCGCCAGAACCTCGTCGATGATCAGGATATCGGGATCCACATGGACTGCCACGGAAAAGGCCAGCCGCATCGTCATGCCGCTCGAGTAGGTGCGAATCGGGTCTTCGATGAAATCGCCGACACCGGAAAATTCGACGATCTCGTCGAAGCAGGCTTCGGTGCGTTTGCGGCTCAATCCTAGCAGGGAGGCGTTGAGCAGGATGTTCTCGGCGCCGGTGAGATCGGGGTGGAAGCCCGAGCCAAGTTCGAGCAGAGCAGCCACGCGGCCATTGACCGCGACCCGGCCGGCGCTGGGTTTGCAGAGGCCTGTCACCAGGCTGAGCAGGGTGCTCTTGCCGGCTCCATTGCCGCCGACAATCGCCATGCATTCGCCACGGTCCACGTGGAAAGACACGTCCTTGAGGGCGTAAAAGGTCTCGCGGTGCACGGGATAGCGGCGGAAACTGTCGGCAATGTGGGCACGCAGCAGTTTGGCCCCGCCCGTATGGCTAAAGGTTTTGGAGACGTGCTCGAATTCGATCAGTGCCATATCAGAGATAGTCGTAGAAATTGGGCTTGAGTTTGCGGAAAGTGAAGATACCCAAGCCGAGCATGGCGAACGAACTGATTGTGAGCTTGACGAGCAGGGTGGTGGGTGGGGCCGTCGCGCCCATCAGGATATTGCGCAGCGCCAGGACCATGGCGGCCACCGGATTGTACTGGCAGATCTCGCGAAATTCGACGGGGATGCGGTCGAAAGAGTAGAAGATCGGAACGAGCCAGAAGAGAACGGCGGTGGCGGATTCCACAACGTAACGGGTGTCGCGGATGTAGATGTTGACGGACGAAGTGATGAGCGTCAGTCCGCAGACGAAAATGATTTCCATGAACCAGACGAACGGCAGCCAGACCCAGTGGCGGTTCACCCCAAGGCCGAAGATCAGGACGAAGGTCAGGAGAAGGCCGATCTGGATCACCAGGTGCATGCAGTTGCCCAGCACGGTGGCGATGGGGACGATCTCACGCGGAAAGGGAACGCGTTTGACCAGATTGGCGTTATCGAGGACGGAACTGGTACCGCTGCTCCAAGCCATGCTGAGGAAATTGAACGGGACCAGGCCGCAGAGGACGAAAACGGGAAAGGCCCGCTCTCCGCTGGGGAGAAATCGGGTGAACACCAGGGTCAGAACGCCCATCGTGACCAGGGGGTTCAGCAGGGACCACAAGATACCCAGCGACATGTTGCGGTAGCGAACCTTAAAGTCTTTGTTAACAAGGTTCGACAGCAGAAAAGCGTAATCACCGTTCCACATGGAATCATTCCCCACTGTTGTGCCGGGTGGGGTAAGCCGGAGCGCAAAAATACCGTTGACTCCGTTATTATAACGCGATTGCGGCGCTGGCCTGCACGCTCGGCGGGCCTGCCTCGGCGGGCCCGCCAGCTTCCGCCGGCAGAGAGCACCCGGCACCCTGGCCCGCGTCCTACGGGGCGAAATAGCCGTTGATGTCGAGCAGAAGGTGGGTGAGGTTGGACGTGAAAGCGCTGATGACGCCCCCCGCGCCGACCGGAACCAGGGCCGTGTTCATCATTGTGGCGCCATCGTAGGCGTTCAGCGTGGAAACTGTGGGCTGACCGCCGGCGCCCCAAAGGGACAGAAAGCCGAGCGCAGCCGGCGGTAACACGCTGGCGTTCAGAGAGTAGGCTGCGGCGGTGAGGGGCACGCCGCAGGCGGAGGCAGTGACCAGGAAATCGCGCTGCGCCGAGGCGGACATCTGCGGTCCTCCGAAGGCTCCGGCGGCATCACGCGTATCGGCGATGCGGCAAGGAGTCTGCGGGTAGAATTGCAGTCCTCCGGGCCCTGGCGGAGCAAAGTAGCCGTTGATATCCAGGATCAGCGCGGCGCTATGGCTGGCGATCACGGTGATGGCTCCATTGTCGCCGGAGGGCACGATGGCGGCATTCGCGGTGACAGCCCCGGTGGGCGCGTTCAGGGTGGACACTACCGGCTGCGGATTGCCGGCCGGCCAGATGCTGAGGAAACCGAAGGACGAGGACGGGATCACGGTGACATTGAGCGCGTAGGCGCGTGCCGCGGCGGGGATGTTGCAAGGGCTGGAGAGCACCGGGAAGGTGCGGTTCTGGCTGGCCACGATGGCCGGTCCGGCGAGCGCTCCGGTGCCGATGCGGGTGTCCACCAGCCGGCAGGGGGTGACGGGGTAAAACGCCAGATCGCTGGCGCCGCTAGCGGGTACGAAATAGCCGTTGATATCGACGACGACGTTGGTTGTCTGACTGGCGGCGATGGAGATGGACCCATTAATTCCGGCCGCGACGATCGCCATATCGGCCTTAACGCGCGCGTCGGTGGAACTCAGGTTCGGGACGCCGGGCTGGACTTGCCCGGTGGGCCAGACGTAAAGTGCGCCGAGCGTGCCGGAGGGCACCACGGTCAGATTCAGCGAGTAGGCCTGAGCGGTAGCCGGGATCCCACAGGCGCTGGCAGTCACGGAAAAATCGCGCGGCGTCGGTCCGACGGCCGGTCCACCGTAGGGTCCGGTGCCGATCCGGGTGTCGGCGATACGGCAGGGAGTAGAGGGGACGAAGCGCAGTCCGGGGCCGGATTGAATGACGTTCCCACCCTGATAGACGGTGAGCGAGGCGCTACCTGCGGTGATAGTTGCGGTGCGCTGTGTGGCGGAAACATTGGCGTCCACGGAGTAGGAGAGCTGTGCGCTGCCAGAGCCGGATGCGGTGGAGGTGATGTGGAGCCACGTGGCGCCCACGGAGGCCGTCCAGGAGCAGGATGCGGTGGTAGAGATGGAGGCGCTGCCGGTGGCGGCAAATCGCGAAAAGGTATTGCCGCCCGTGAGCTGGAAGGAGCAGGAAAGCGCGGTGGAATCGGTTGCAGTGGCAGGGGGGGAGCCGCCGCCGGAGACGCTGACCGAATTGACTTGGGGGCTTCCGGCGTTGACGGCGACGCTTACGTTGACCGAAATAACGGGGTAGCTGGCCCCGCCGGCCAGCGAATCCGCGCGCGTGCAGGAGTTGGCTGCGCACGTCCAGCCGGTGCCGCTCATCGAAATCAAAACCAGCCCGGGCGGCAGATTCTCGGCGACCGTC
>JBDTPR010000650.1:0-4169 GCA_039932635.1 Candidatus Solibacter sp. | reverse complement strand
GTGGCGGATAGCGAGGAGTTGCACAACCTGATCATGGAGATGATTGGCGATCTGAACGCGTCGCATACCGGCGTGACGGGCGGTAGCCGCCTGCCGGTGCAGGGACCTCCCGAGGATCGGATCGCGACGCGCTATCCGGGCTTCGACCTGGAGCCCGATGCCAGCGGCGTCTACAAGGTCGGCTACATTTATCGCAAGGGTCCGGCGGATCACGATTATGTGAAACTCGCGCCGGGCAACTTCATCCTCTCGGTGAATGGGAAGGAGTTGAAGACCAGCGAGAATTCCAAGCCTGGGACGGAAGGGGCGTGGACCATCGATCTGGAGCCGCTCACCGGCGCGGCGATGAGCAACCTGCTCTACGACCGCTGGGTGGACGACCGCAAGCAGATGGTGGCGAAACTGACTGGCGGCGAGATCGGCTACCTGCACATCAAGGCGATGGACGCTCCCTCGCTGGCGAAATTCCAACGCGACCTGCTGGAGAATCAGGATAAGAAGTCGCTGATTATCGACCAGCGCTTCAATGGCGGCGGCGGTATCGACCAGGAGTTGCTGCAGATTCTCAATCAGCGCAAGGCGTACCAGGTAACGCGCGGCCGCGATTCACTCGAGGTGAAACGTCCGGGCTCCACGTTCTTCGGGCCCATGGTGGTGCTCCAGAACGAGCGCTCGGCCAGCGATGCGGAGATGTTCCCCGACGGCTTCCGCGCGCTCGGTCTCGGCAAACTGGTCGGCGTGCCGACCTCAGGGCAGGTGATCGGCACCGGGTCCTTCACGCTACTGGATGGGTCGGCGATACGCACGCCCGGAGCCGGAGTATTCACGGCCTCAGGCGAGAACATGGAGAACTACGGAGTGCCGCCGGATGTCTACGTAGACAACACGCCCGCGGACTTCCTAGGCGGCCACGACCGCCAAATAGAGAAGGCAATCGAAACGCTGAAAGCCAAGTAGTTTCGGTGCCCGCGCCCATAACGCGAACCCAATCAGAGCCGCGACCGTGAGGGAGCGAAGGCGAGCGCATTTCGCCCGGAGCGAAGCTCCGACTTACCGCACCAAAGCGTCGATCGCTTGCAGCGTTCGCCAAAATTCCGCCAGCAAATCCAGCCGTAGAGCATTCGCGCCGTCGCTGAGCGCCTTCTCGGGAGCATCGTGCACTTCCACGAACACGCCATCGATTCCCACGGCGACTGCGGCGCGAGCCAGCGGCCCAATAAACTCCGGCTGCCCGCTACTCGCCGAGCCCGCGCCGCCCGGCAACTGGACACTATGCGTGGCATCGAACACCACCGGCCAGCCGCCGTCGCGCATCATCTTCAGCCCGCGCATATCCACCACCAGATTGTTGTAGCCGAAGCTGGAACCGCGCTCCGTCAGCACCACCTGGCGATTCCCCGTCGAGGCCACCTTCTCCGCCGCGCGATGGATATCGTGGGGCGCCACAAACTGCCCCTTCTTAATATTCACGATCTTCCCCGTCCGCCCCGCCGCGATCAGCAGATCCGTCTGACGGCACAGGAACGCCGGAATCTGCAGGATGTCCGCGACTTCGGCCGCCGGTTCCGCCTGCCATGCCTCGTGAATATCGGTAACGATCGGGAAGCCCTCGGCCCTCACGCCCGCCAGGATCTTCAGCCCATCGCGCAGCCCCGGCCCGCGATACGCGTCCGCCGATGTGCGGTTCGCCTTATCGAAGCTCGCCTTGAAGACGAACTCCCCCACCGCCGCGCGAATGCCGCGTGCCATGCGGTGCACGTGCTCTTCGCTTTCGATCACGCACGGCCCCGCCATCAGCATTAGGCGCCGCCCGAAATCGGCGAACTCAATCGGCACGGGTGAACTCACCGCTGGAGAACAAGGGCTCTTCGATAGCAGCCTCGCGCCGGTCGCGCTGCTTCTCGGCCGCTCCAATAAAGCTCTTGAAGAGCGGGTGCGGCTCCATCGGCTTGCTCTTGAATTCCGGATGGAACTGGCAGCCCAGATACCACGGGTGGTCGGCGATCTCGCAGATCTCGACGTAGGTGTTATCCGGAGTCTCGCCGGTGATCTTCAATCCCGCAGCCTTCAAACGCTCCTCGTACTCGCGATTGAATTCGTAGCGGTGGCGATGCCGTTCGTTGATCTCGCGCGTGCCGTACGCACGCTGTGCGAACGATCCCTCCGCCAGCTTGCATGCCCAACTGCCCAGTCGCATGGTCCCGCCCAGCTCGTCGATTCCCTTCAGCTCGCGCAGCTTGAAAATCACGCGGTGCGGCGTGCCCGGGTTGAACTCCGTGGAGTCTGCCAGTTCCAGCCCGCAGACATTCCGCGCGAACTCGATCACCAGCGTCTGCATGCCGAGGCAGATGCCGAAATAGGGCACCTTATTCTCGCGCGCGTACTTGATGGCATTCAGCATCCCGTCGATGCCGCGCTTGCCGAAACCGCCGGGCACCAGGATCCCGTCGAAGTTTTCCAACTGGTGTTCCCAGCCCTCGCCCATCACACCCTCGGCCTCGATCCAGTGGATGTTGACCTTCAACTGGTGGGCCAGGCCGCCGTGCAGCAGCGCCTCCTTCAGGCTCTTGTACGAATCCTCATACTCCACGTACTTGCCCACCAGCGCGATCGATACCTCGCCGCGCGGGTTGTTGAGCCGCTCCAGCATGGCGCTCCATTTGGTGAGATCGCGCGGCGGAGCGTTCTCCAGCCGTAGTAGACGCAGCGCGATATCGTCCACGCCTTCCGCCGCGAAGCCCACCGGGACCTCGTACACGCTCTTCACGTCGCGCGCGGTGATCACGGCGCGAACATCCACGTCGCAGAACAGCGCGATCTTTTCCTTCATCTCCTGCGGGATGAAGCGCTCGCAGCGGCACAGCAGAATGTCGGGCTGGATACCGAGCGCGCGCAGTTCCTTCACGCTGTGCTGCGTCGGCTTGGTCTTCAACTCCTGCGCGGCGGCGATCCACGGCACCAGGGTGACGTGCACGAACAACGTGTTGTCGCGGCCTTCTTCATGGCGCATCTGGCGGATGGCTTCGAGGAAGGGCAGCGATTCAATATCGCCCACCGTGCCGCCGATTTCGGCGATCACCACGTCCACGTCGCCAGAGACTTTCTTGAGCGCCGCCTTAATCTCGTTGGTCACATGCGGGATCACCTGCACGGTCTTCCCCAGGTAGTCGCCGCGTCGCTCACGGGCAATGATCTGTTCGTAGATCCGGCCGCTGGTGAGGTTGTTGCTCTGCGTAAGGCGCGAGTGCGTGAAGCGTTCGTAGTGTCCCAGATCGAGATCGGTCTCCGCCCCGTCGTCGGTGACGAAGACTTCGCCATGTTGGAACGGACTCATGGTGCCCGGGTCCACATTCAGATAGGGATCGAATTTCAGGCACGTGACCTTGAGTCCACGGCTTTCCAGCAGGCAGCCAATCGAGGCGCCTGCGATTCCTTTCCCCAATGAGGAGACCACACCGCCCGTTACAAATATGTATTTAGCCATTTCCCATCCCATCTAGATTTGAAGCATGTAAATTTGAGGCATCGAATAATTTGGACACCCGTTCAAGATCTTCCGGGGTATCGACACCCAGCGATTCGTATTCGGTTTCGACCACGCGTATGCGGTAGCCGTTTTCGAGTGCGCGCAGCTGCTCCAGGCGCTCCGCGGTCTCCAGCGGACCCACCGGTAGCGCGGAATATGCCAGCAGGAATTCACGCTGGTAAACATACAGCCCGATGTGCTTGAAGTAGGGCGCACCGCCCGATTTTTCGCGCTCGTAGGGGATCGGGCAGCGAGAAAAATAAATCGCGTCGCCCGCCTGATCCGTCACTACCTTGACCACATTGGGGTCGCCGATTTCACGCGGATTTTCGATGCGTTTCTTAAGCGTGCCCATAACCAGTTCAGGCTCGTGGGCGAGTGGCAGAATGGCGGCGTCGATCGCCGCCGGGTCGATCAGCGGCTCGTCGCCCTGAATGTTGACCACCAGTTCGGCATTTTCGGCGGACGCAACTTCGGCCACGCGGTCTGTACCCGACAGGTGGTCGGCGCGCGTCATACGCACACGCGCTCCGAAGGCTCGGGCGGCCTGGTAGACGGCATCGTCGTCCGTGGCGATGATGACACTGGTGAGATAGCTGCTTAAGGAAGCACGCTCGTAGACGTGCTGCAGCATGGTTTTACC
>JBDTPR010000649.1:0-4171 GCA_039932635.1 Candidatus Solibacter sp. | reverse complement strand
TTGGAAATTATCTTCGAATTGGCGTATGCACGAAACGGAACTGTTCATCACTAAGCTCTTCAACGATTACCTTGCAGGCGTCGGCAATACGCTCACCGGAATCGTGGGGATGGCCCCCGAGCCCCGCCCGTGGGCGAATTTCGTGACCATGCAAATCGTGGTGGCGCTGATCATCATTATTCTCTTCGCCATCCTGAAGCCCCGCCTCTCGGCGGAGCGTCCTGGCAAACTGCAGCACACCTCTGAACTGATCTACGACTTTTTGCGCGAGCAGGCCCACGAGCAAGTGGGACACGGCAGCCGTCACTATGTTGCCTACTTCGGCACTATCTTTATCTTCATTCTGTTTTCGAACCTGATCGGGGTGATTCCTGGGATGGAAGCGCCCACCATGGTGCCCTCGGTGCCGGCCGGCTGCGCCATCGCCACGTTCTTCTATTACAATGTGGTCGGCGTGCAGGCCAATGGCCTCTTCAAGTACCTGGCGCATTTTGCCGGCCCCATGCCTGCCTTGGCGCCGCTGATGATTCCCATCGAAATCGTCAGCCACCTGGCTCGCCCACTCTCGCTGACCATCCGTCTCTTCGCCAATATGTACGCCGGCGAGCAGGTCACCATGGTGTTCCTCAAGCTCACCTTCCTGCTGGTGCCCGCGGTCTTCATGGGGCTGCACATCTTTGTTTCTTTCTTACAGGCTTATATCTTTATGCTCCTGACTATGATGTATGTGGCCGGAGCGGTATCTCACGAGCATTAGTAACGGCATTTTGCCGCCCTTTCAGTGTGAGCCCGGCTGCATGAGGATGACGGGGACCACCTCCTGGGGGCGATTTATTAGGAGAGTACCGAATGATTACAAAAAAGACTCTGTTTCTGTTGGCGATGATTCTGCTCGCCAGCCCGCTGTTGTTCGGCCAGACGCCGAACAATCCCACCGCAAACGGCCACTGGGTCGCGATCAGCGCCGGTTTCTCGATGGCGATCGCTTCCGGCATGTGCGGCTTGGCGCAGGCGAAGGCCGTTGCCGCCGCCGCTGAAGGCATGGCGCGCAATCCCGGCGCAGCTGCCTCGATCCGCTTCGCCCTGCTATTGGGCCTGGTGCTGATCGAATCGCTGGCGCTCTACACACTGGTTATCATTTTCGTTAAAGTCGGCTAGCCCTCGGTTTCCTCAGAACAGGCCGCCGTTCGGCGGCCTGTCTCCCTAACCACCCTCCGCCACCCGTACGCTGACATAGTACCTTCGTCCCATTGCACCAAATCAGTTCTATTGACCTCCATAGGGGATTAAACCTAACATCTAGGTGGCCCACTCATGGAACAGCGAAGAACACGTCGATTCCAGCTCCAACTCCCCCTCTCGATCACGCGTTCTGGCGCCGAAAGGGTGCCCCACTCAGGGTTTACGAAGAATATTAGTTCCAGCGGAGTACTCTTTACGGTGGAGAAAGAACCCGACTTGGGCGGTCCCATCGAGTACGTCATTAACCTGACACATGAGGGAGCGCAATCGGTCAGCTTACGGTGCATGGGGAAGGTACTACGCGCCGACCCGGTGCCGCAAACCCCGGACCGACTGGGTAACTTCCAGGTGGCAGCCACCCTGGAACGCTACGAATTCGTTCGCGTCGCTCGCGGCATTTCCGCCAATAGCTGATCGCCCGGCCTCGGGCGCTTGTTCACGACACCGCTTTCGTTGTAAGGTAGCAAAGAAAAGGCGAAAGCTGTCAATGAACTATTCCCTAGGTTTTCCAGATCCCTCCCGGGAACTGGCCGTCACTCATAAAGAGTCGCTGGAAGCGGTGGTTTCCTACTTCCAGTCCAAGCACCGCGATCCCGATTCCGCCGTCCGAGCCATTCATCATCAGCCCGCCGCCGACGGGGTATATTCCGACATCCCCGCGCTTGTCGATTCCAAGCTCCGCGCCGCCCTCGAGAAGCGCGGCATCACGCGCCTCTATTCCCATCAGGCCGACGCCTTCGATCAGATTCAGGCCGGCAAGCACGTCGTCATCGTAACTCCCACCGCCAGCGGCAAGACTCTCTGCTACAACCTGCCGGTGCTCAACCTGCTGATCAACGATCCCGGCGCGCGCGCCATGTATCTCTTCCCCACCAAGGCGCTCGCCGAAGACCAGCTTCACGAGATGCAGCGCGCGGTGGACGAGATGGGCAGCGACATACGCGCTTTCACCTACGACGGCGACACACCGGGCGACGCGCGTCGCGCCATACGCCAGCGTGCCAACGTCGTGCTCAGCAATCCCGACATGCTGCATTCCGGGATTCTGCCGCATCACACAAAATGGGCGCGCTACTTCGAGAACTTGCGCTACATCGTGATCGATGAGCTGCACTACTATCGGGGCGTCTACGGCAGTCATTTTGCCAACCTGCTGCGCCGCATGGC
Source organism: Candidatus Solibacter sp. (assembly GCA_039932635.1). Lineage (GTDB taxonomy): Bacteria > Acidobacteriota > Terriglobia > Bryobacterales > Bryobacteraceae > Solibacter. The sequence goes on along the minus strand of JBDTPR010000649.1, from coordinate 1,762 downwards.
GCGCATCTGCGAGTTCTACAATTCCAAGCCGCAATTCATCTGCTGCTCCGCCACCATCGCCAATCCTCGCGAACTCGCCGAGGCCCTTACCGGCGAGCCCTTCGAACTGGTGGAACGCAACGGCGCTCCGCGCGGCGAAAAGTTTTTCATCTTTTATAACCCGCCGGTGGTCAATCGCCAGCTCGGCATTCGCCGCAGCTACATCGCCGAGACCCGGCGCATGGCGCTCAAATTCATCGAGAACAACCTGCAGACCCTGGTCTTCGCCAATAACCGGCTGGCCACCGAAGTTCTCGTCACTTACTTAAAGGACGCCTGCGACAAAGGGCCGATCCCTTCGGAAACCGTACGAGGCTATCGCGGCGGCTATCTGCCGCGCGAACGCCGCGAGATCGAAAAGAGTCTGCGTGAAGGCAAGATCCGCGCCGTAGTAGCCACCAATGCGCTCGAACTCGGCATCGATATCGGCTCGCTCGACGCGGTGGTAATGGCCGGCTACGCGGGCACGATCGCCAGCAGTTGGCAGCGCGCCGGACGCGCCGGGCGCAGGCAGGGCACCTCGGCCGCCGTCCTGGTGGCAAGCAGCGCGCCGCTCGATCAGTACATCGTCGAGCATCCCGACTACTTTTTCGAGCGCTCTCCGGAGCACGCCTACATCAATCCGCAGAATCTCGAAATCCTGCTCGCGCATTTGAAGTGCGCAGCCTTCGAGCTGCCGCTGCGCGACGGGGAGAAGTTCGGCGCCAACGAACTCGACGATATGTGCCGCTACCTCGAAGAGGCGGGGTTCCTGCACCACTCGGCGGGCGCGTGGCATTGGACCAGCGACACCTATCCCGCCGACGCCACCAGCCTGCGCTCCGTCAGCAGCGATAATTTCGTGGTGGTCGATATCACCGGCGAAGCCAAAATCATCGCCGAAGTCTCGTTCCCCGTCGCGCTCACCAGCCTTCACGAAAAGGCCATCTACCTTCACGAAGCCCGCCAGTTTCACGTCGAGCGCTTCGACTACGATCAGCGCAAAGCCTTCGTCAAAAGCGTGGACAGCGACTATTACACCGACGCCATCGATTACACGCAGGTCAAGGTGCTCGAGGAATTCGAGACCGCGCCGCAGAACGGCGCCGCCCGCGCGCATGGCGAAGTGCGCGTCAATCGCCAGATCGTGGGCTTCAAAAAGATCAAGTTCTACACTATGGAAAATGTCGGCTCCGGCAAGTTGAATATGCCGGAGCAGGAGATGCACACCACGTCCTTCTGGCTGCACTTCCCCGCGGAATTCCTGGGGCGGTTTACCGATTTCACTCCCACCGAAAAGCAGAGCGGCATCAGCGGACTCGGCAACGCGCTGCGAACCGTGGCGGCTCTGCTGCTTATGTGCGACCCGCGCGATCTCGGCGTTGCCCTGAGTGAGGAGATCGCCGGCGGGCTCGAAGTGTTCGAGCCCAATCTCTACCTCTACGACAACTATCCCGGCGGCATCGGCCAGAGCGCGCCGCTGTTCCGCCTCGCCCCCGAACTGCTTCGCCAGACCTCCGGCCTGCTGGCCTCTTGCGCCTGCGAAGCGGGATGCCCTTCGTGTGTCGGTCCCACCGGCGAGACGGGCGAGCGCGGTAAGTTGGTGGCCGCGCGCATTCTCGCGGAATTGCTGGGATAGCACAGTGCGGCGGAACATCTAGTACCGTGACCGCGTATTCGTTGCATCTGACTGCCGCTTGCTGACGCCCGCGGCTCGGATCAGAGCCGCGACCGTGAGGGAGCG
>JBDTPR010000648.1:0-4178 GCA_039932635.1 Candidatus Solibacter sp. | reverse complement strand
CGTCCGGCCGCGCCCATCGCGAAGGTCGCGGCGGCGCACAGACTGGCAACCAGCGCGAAGCCCGCCGCACCCGATGACCAATGCGTGCGCGCAAGCAGGGGAGCCGCAAGCACGGCGTACGCCATCGACACGGCCAACCCGGCAGTGCGCCAGCGCCCGCGCGGCAGCAGGCACACGCACGCATGCGCCAGCGCCACGAGGTAGAAACCGCCCACATTGATTTTCGTGAAGACCAGCGCCACGCCTACTGCGCCGAGCGTGAAGAGGCGCCACTGCCCCGCCCTTACACACAGCAACGTGCCGAGAGCGAGCAGCACCGCGATCACCTGCTGTGGATGGCTCGGTTCCTTCGCCACCACACTGAGCACTCGCACGACGGCCAGCATCGCCGCGCCGCTCAGCGCCAGGTTCCCCGACAGCTTCCACACGCACACCGCGGCCAGAACGCCCGCGGCCACCCAGCAGAGCAGGGTCGCCAGGCGTCCCGCGTCGTGCGTTACGGGCGGAGATACCACCAGGCTCTGGACGAAGTAATAGAACGGGCCGTAGTGCGAGTAGGATGCGGCCGCCGCAGGACCGAGCGTGAAGTATCGCTGGAGGGCGAGCAGAAAATACCCTTCGTCGTCGTAGTTCGAAAAGGAAACGGCCAGCACGTAGCGGGCGAACAGCGCGCTCCACACAAGCGCAGCCATCGCCGTCGCCCACTCCGCCAGTCTGCGCCGTGTTTGTTCCATGAGGACCGAACCCGTATGGTAAGCCACCGCGACCCGTTTCCGCTCAAACCCGAGGCCCCTCCGCTACACTGAAAGTTGGTCCTTGTTCAAAACGTTTCCAAGCTCTATCGTCTGTACCGCCGTCCCAGCGACCGCCTGCGCGAACTTCTCCCCGGCGCCGACCCGCGCCACTCCGATTTCTGGGCCCTCAAGGACATCGATTTCGAAGTGGAAAAAGGTCAGGTCCTCAGCCTGGTCGGCCCCAACGGCTGCGGCAAATCCACGCTGCTGCAAATCGTCAGCGGAATCTTGCAACCCACGACTGGACGCGTAGTGACGCGCGGCCGCATCGCGGCTTTGCTCGAGCTGGGCGCCGGCTTCAACCCCGAATTCTCGGGCCGCGAAAACGTCTACCTCAATGGCGAAATCATGGGCCTCTCGCGGGCTGAAATCGACCGCGCCATGCCCTCCATTGAGGCCTTCGCCGAGATCGGCGAATTCATCGAGCGCCCGGTCAAGGAATACTCCAGCGGCATGTACGTGCGCCTTGCGTTCTCCACGGCGATCCACGTCGAGCCCGAAATTCTGATTGTTGACGAAGCCCTCGCGGTGGGCGACGCGGTGTTCGCCAATCGCTGCGTGCGCAAGTTCGAGGAGCTACGCGCGCGCAAGATCACGGTCCTGTTCGTCTCCCACGATCTGGGTCTGGTGAAAGCGCTCTCCGACCGCGCCATCCTGCTTCTCAACGGCCGCATCGAAGCCCAGGGCAAGCCCGCCGATGTGATCAACCGCTACATCGGCCTGGTGCTGGAACGCAACCAATCGCGCGCCCGCAAGGATGACCGCGTGCGCGGCAGCTTCCGCCATGGCGACGGCACTTCCGAAATCCTGAGCACCGAAATTTTGAACGCCCGCGGAGAGCCGGCGGGCACGATCGCATCCGGCGAGCCGGTCACGATCCGCGTGCGGTCGCGGTTCCACGCCGACACCACAGACCCGATGGTCGGCATACTTTTGCGTACGCGGATCGGCACCGACGTCTACGGAACGAACACCAGGATCGAGCAGATTCCGCTGGGCGATTTCAAGGCCGGCGATGAGCTTGAAGTGGATTTCAAAATCGAGTGCTGGCTCACGCCGCAGCAGTACACGCTGACCGTGGCCACGCAGGGACCCGACGGATCTTCCCACGACTGGCTGGACGACACGATCGCCTTTGAAGTGGTGGACACGCGCGTCGCCGCGGGAGTGGCCAACCTGAGGGCGCAAATCGCATGGCGCGTCTCACCGTAAAAGTACACCCGCGCGCCAAGCGCTCGGCGATCAACGGGCGCCTGGGAGAGGCATGGAAACTCGCGCTCGCCGCACCGCCGGTAGACGGCAAGGCGAACGGCGAGTGCATACGCTTCTTCGCCGAATTGGCCGCCGTGCCGCGCTCGCGGGTCCGCATCGTGATGGGCTTGACAAGCCGCATGAAAGTCGTGGAGATTGACGGACTAACCCAGCCTGAGTTAGAACTGCTTTTGAACCGGACTTAGCAGCATTGCTGCGCGGCCCGCCTATTTCATGTAGAGCACGACGCCCGGCTGGCTATATCTGCCACCCATCGCAAGGGAGAGGCCAACCGTTTGTCCGAGGCGCACAGCAGCCGGTATGACTGCGTTGATCTGCATCACGCCGGCGACGAAGCCCACCGCCTCGGCGAAATACGCGACCGTCGCCGGCAGGTTGTCGATCGTCACGCCTGGCGGCCCAATCAGCGGCAATACAGGTCCGGCGTTGGTTACCTTCCCGGTAACCGCCGGGTCGGAAATCATACCCTCGCCCGTCGCGTAGAAGGTGATGAACCAACCAGGCGAGGCCGGATTATCGCTGGAATTCTGCCCCATGTAATTCCCCTGCGTGTCGTATTGTTGCGCCGAAACCAAACCGGTTCCAGTGCCCGGAGCTGTGAAGATACCCGGCTGCGTGGCGGCGTATTGCAGCGTCACGACGTCCGACACGCGACCCAGGTAGCTCAACTGGATCTCGACTGCGGGCGCACCCAGAATCTCATAGGGGACCAGGCAGTTGACCTGTTTACTGCTCACGTAGGTGAGCGGTGCGCGCACACCGCCGGGCTGGAAAATCACCTCTACTCCGTCCATCGTGGTAGGGAGGCTGGTGCACGGCGCGGGGCACGTAATGTCATTCAATGACGAGGCTGTATCCGGACCGATGGGACCAGAGGGCTTGCCGAAGATTGCGATCATCTCGCCGGGCGCTACGGGACCGGTAAGGTAACTGGCAGCGTTGGTGACGAGCGCGATCGCAGGCGCCGTCGCCGTCGCCGTGCGCGTGAAAGAGACGCCTACGTTAACGGTCCCCAAGGCCTGGCCGACGCCGATGACGCTTATGACCGCGGAGTCGGTGGCCGCTGTATTCAAGGCGGTAGGATCGGCGGCGACGATCAGATCAAATGTGCCGTCATTGGTCACCGTGCACGGCGATGCGGCAGTACATGAGGGCGAAACCCGGAGCCATGACTTACTTGTGGTCGCCACCCAAAATGTTCCCGCCCTGCCAACACCCGAGACGGAGAGAATTTGGGGCGCCGGGCCAGGCCCTCCGGTCTCATGTGTGAACGAAATGCCGGCGGGCGTGGCCGACAAGGGCTGGGCCCCGGTCACGGAGAGAGTTACGAGCAGCGTCCGGGTTCCGGAATTCGTGGACACCGAAAGTATTCCGCGGCACGATGCGCCCGCGTCAAGCCCCAACTGATCGACTGAAACGGTGAAGCTCGCCGGCGCCGTTCCCGCCGTGATGCTCCCTCCCGGGAAAAGAGACAACCACTGAATATCGGTACAAGTCTGGGCCGTCGCGACGGCAGTTATACTGGCGCCCGCTTGCGCGCTTACAATCAGCGTTTGCGAAGCCGGAGCCGCTCCGCGGGCGGTGGCGCTGAACGTGAAGCTGGAGGGCGAGATTTGCGTGGGTGCCGCAGCGCTCACTTTCAGGAATACCGTGGTACCCCAACTGCCAATTGAGTTGGTCACGTTGATGGTGCCCGAGCAATATGATCCGGCGGGGATCCCGGAGGCGGTGACTGACACCGTGAACGTGGTCGCGCTGGGGCTCGCGGTAAACGAGCCCAGTGGCGAGACCGTCAGCCAGGCGGCTCCGGTGCAGGTGTTTTCGGTCACCTTCACGGAGGCCGCCGTATCGTACGGCGCCGTCACCGCCAGCGCCTGTGAAGGCGGATCGGCTATGCCTGCGACTGCCTCGAAGGTTAATGACGAAGGCAGCATAGTCAGCGCTGCCGACGGGGCCCAAACCACGGCAAGGTTCACCGGTATCACCTTCGTGATGGAACCAGCCGTGATGCTGACGGCTCCATTGCAAGTGGCGCCCACACCCATTCCGGACTGATTGACGGATAGGGTAAACACGCTAGCGGCCGGGCTCAGGGTGACGCTGCCCGTTGGC
>JBDTPR010000647.1:0-4179 GCA_039932635.1 Candidatus Solibacter sp. | reverse complement strand
TCTTCGGCTTGCGCCAGAATCCGCCGCGCCTGCGACAGCAGCACCTCTCCCGCCGGGGTCAGCACCGTCTTGCGTCCGCGCACCAGCAATTGGCAGCCCAGGCCGGCCTCCAGTTTCTGAATCTGCTGCGTCAGCGGAGGCTGGGCGATTCCTACGCGCTCCGCCGCGCGCCCGAAATGCAATTCCTCCGCCACCGCCACGAAGTAGCGAAGCTGCCGTAGATCCATACCGAAATCATATCAGCAGCCTCACTCCGATATGCTTACGGCATCAACTCGGCAACCATCGTAGCGCCGCCCATCGAGCTCAGCACCGATGACGATTTCACCGTGACCCGCGAATCCTTCGCGATCCACAGCGTCGCGCTCTCGCTGCCGCCGTCCGCCGAGGAGATTTCGACCTTCCAGGCATCGAACTTTCCGGCCGGCACCGTCACCGATTCGGAGCCCACCACCTTCGCCTGAATCAACTGCACCTTCTGCGCCTGCATCGCGAAGTTCCGGAATGTGGCGCTGTAGCCCTGCGCCAGCGGCAGGCACCCGATCGCCACCCACTGGCTCGCCGAATCCGCGTACAACTCGCCGCCGAGGTCCGCGGCTACCGGACGGTCCTGGCCACCCATGCTCATCTTCCCCGACGCCTTGCCACCGGCGTAATCCACACTGATCGCCACCGGACCCTGAGTCACGCTCATCTTACGCACTGTGAGCGTCCCTTTCTCCAGCGAGACCGATTGCACGGCCGGCCCCTGCGGAGTCTCCATGGTTTGCGACACGCTCCAGGCGCCACCTTCTTCCTTCACCGTCAGGGTGATGGCTAGCGGGATCTCCTGCCCGGCCATGGCGAGCTTGGCCTGATACTTCGAGGTACCTGGCTTAGGCTCTACCGCGGCCTTGGGCACGCCGACTTCCGCCGCGTCCACCTTCTTGGTAAGCTTCACCGTCTTCGGATCCACGGTGATCTCGGCCAGGCGCTTCGTCACTTCCGGTGTCCCGCCCGACTGATAGCGGCCGTCCAGATGCTTGGCAAGGAACTTCTCCGCGGCCATGAACATTGCCATGTTATTTACGGGACGCGCGAACCCGTGGCCTTCGTCAGGCGCCATCAGATACTCCACCGGAAAATTGCGATCGCGTAGGGCAATCACGATCTGCTCGGCCTCGCCGCGGTTCACGCGCGGATCGTTGGCGCCCTGCACCACGAGCAGCGCAGTCTTGATCTTGTCCGCCGAATTCAGCGGCGACCGTTCCTTCAGCCACGCCTTGCCGGCCGGTGTTCCTGGATCCGCCATGCGCGAGTACATCTGCTTCCGGCCCGCCTCCCAGTACGCAGGAATCGAATCCAGCAGCGTCAGCAGGTTCGAGGGCCCGACGATGTCCACCGCCGCCTTGTACACATCCGGAGTGAACGCCACGCCCGCCAGCACCGCGTAGCCGCCATAGGAGCCACCCAGAATCCCCACACGCTTCGGGTCCGCGATGCCCTCGGCCACCAAGTGCTTCACGCCCCACGTGATATCGTCCTGCATCTTGCGTCCCCACTCGCCGTTGCCCGCGTTGAGGAACTTTTTGCCATACCCCGTGGAGCCGCGAAAATTCGCCGCCAGCACCGCGTAGCCGCGGTTCGCGAAGAATTGCGCCATCGGATTGTAGCCCCAGTTATCGCGCGCCCACGGACCGCCGTGCGGCACCACCAACAACGGCAGTCCCTTGCCGGGGACGCCTTTGGGCAGGGTCAGGTACGCGGGAATTTCCAAGCCGTCCGACGACTTGTATTTCACCACCTGCATGGCCGCCAGAGACTCCCTGGGCAACTTCTCGTACAAGCGGTATTGCAGCGCCAGCGTTTTGGCCTTGCGGTCGTAGAGATACGTCTCCCCCGGTTCGCTATCGGAACGCGCGCTCACCACCCAGAGGTTCTCGTCGTTGGTGCGGGAGCCGAACGCGATCTCCTTGCCCGCCAGTTTGCCTTGCAGCCACTTATAGTCGCTCTCCAGCGTCTTATCGTGGAAATAGCGCCGCGTGCGTTCATCGGTGTACGTCGTCAAGGCAAGTTCGTCGGTCACTTCGGAAAACACCACCGTGCCCAGATCCGCGCGTTTCAGCGGATCGGATTCCACCAGTTCCGTCTTGCCGGTTTCCGGATCCAGCAGCATGAGGGCCGAGAGATCCATGGCGTCACCCTTGTTGGTTTCGAAGTAGACGCGCTTGCCGTCCTTGTGAAAGCGATGAGGCCCGCATTCTTCATTCACGTTGCACGAGTAGATTTTGGTGAACCCGGTCGCGTCCGTGCGCAGGATCTCGGTGTCGCCGTTGTCAGCGGTGCGCGCCGCCATACGCAACAGCCCCTTCAGGTCGAAATACCAGCCGGCGATCTTCTCCGTGTTCTTGCGCACGAGCGTCTTCTCGCCGGTGGAGATCTTGAGCTTGTACAGATCGTGCCACGCTTTATCGCGGTCGTTGATGCCGATATACAGCGCATCGGGATCGCTCTTCGGCGCGCTGTATTGCATCACGCGCACGCCCTTCAGGCCGGTGAGATCGCGTGAAGGCGGAGCCTCCGCTCCGGCGGCGGGAGTGGCGGCCGGATCGACCGCGTATAAGTTGAAATTCTCGTCGCCGTCATTGTCTTTCACGTACGTAACGTACTTGCCGTCACGCGTCCAGACGAAAGCCGCGATCGGCCTTTTGGCCTCGGTGGTCAGCAGGCGAGCGGCGGAAAATGGCTCGGCTGTTTTCTTTACCCAGATGTTGAGCGTGCCGTTCCACGGTTTCACGAAGGCGAGATATTTCCCGTCGGGAGAGATCTGCGCGCCTGCGATCTCCGGATTGCCGAACAAGAGTTCCCGATCGATCAGCGGAGGCAACCCCTGTGCCGAGACCGCAACCACGCACGCAAGAAAAGTGAGCGCCACATAGATATAACTCATGCCCAAAATCCTAACATTTCCGGCCCTCCATACGAAGATCGTATCGATCTGCCGTAATTTACCTATTGGACATATCGCTCCGGCGCGGCCTACGCTAGCCCTATGAGCGACCAATTCCTCCTCCGCAACTACACACGTTACCCGGTGACCCTCGAGGCCGGCGAAGGCGTCCACGTCTACGACGCCGATGGCAATCGGTACCTGGACATGATCACCGGGATCGGCGTGAACGCCTTCGGCTACGCGCACCCGCGGCTCACCGCGGTGCTTCAGGAGCAGGCGGCACGGTGCATTCACACTTCAAATCTGGTCTCCAGCCGTCCGCAGCAGCAACTCGCCGAGCGCCTGTGCCGCCTCGCCGGACTCGACCGCGCCTTCTTCTGCAACAGCGGAACGGAAGCCGTCGAGGCCGCGCTCAAGGCGGTGCGCGCTCGCGCCAGGCCCGCGAAGGACCGCATCGTTTCACTGCACCGCAGCTTTCACGGGCGCAGCATGGGCGCCCTCTCGGTCACCGGACAGCCCTGCCTTCGTCAGAACTTCATCCACCACGGAGCCAACGTCACCTACGTCGAACCGAATGATGCGGGCGCGCTTCGCGAGGCGATCGCGGAAGACACCGCCGCGCTCATCCTCGAACCGGTGCTCGGCGAAGGAGGCATCGTCCCCCTCGACGTTGGCTACCTCCAAATGGCCCGGGACCTCACCCACGGTGCGGGAGCGCTTCTCATCGCCGACGAGGTGCAATGCGGCCTCGGACGCACCGGCCGGCCATTCGCGTATCAATGGGCAGACATTCAGCCCGACATTGTCTGCGTGGCCAAGCCGCTAGCGGCCGGACTCCCGCTGGGCGCAACCCTCTTCACGGAAGACGCCGCGCAATGGCTGCCGCCCCACTCCCACGGCACGACGTTCGGAGGAGGCCCGCTGGCGTGCACGGTGGCCCTGGAGTTTCTGGACATGATGGAGGAGCAACTCCCGCACATTGCGGAAATTGCGGCGTACTTCCTGGAGTTTCTTCAGGCACTCCCCAGGGTGCGCGAAGTTCGATCGAAGGGCCTGATGTACGGGCTTCAGTTGGACCGGCCGGCCTACCCATTGGTGGAAGCGGCCCTGCAGAGAGGCCTGTTGGTGAACGCGACGCAGGACACCGTCCTCCGCCTTCTCCCGCCCTACATCACGATGAAAGCCGACGCCAATGAAGCGGTCCGCATCCTGGCCGAAATCCTGTAGCGCATTTCATTTGGTGCGCG
>JBDTPR010000646.1:0-4180 GCA_039932635.1 Candidatus Solibacter sp. | reverse complement strand
AGCTCGCCTTCAAGGCGGTGCTGAGCGGACCCGATTTCCTGTTCAAGATGGAGCACCGCAGCGAGAAGCCCGGCATCTATCCCATCGGGCAGTACGAACTGGCCTCGCGCCTCTCCTACTTCCTGTGGTCCACCATGCCCGACGATGAGTTGAACATGCTGGCCGGGCAGGGCAAACTACAGGACCCCAAGGTACTCGCGGCGCAGGTGGATCGCATGCTCGACGATCCGCGAGCGCGCACCTTCACGTCGACCTTCATCGGACAGTGGCTGGGCACGCAGGACGTGGGCGGACGCGTGGCCCCGATGCTCACCGAATTGCAGGCGTACTACACGCCGCCGGTGGCCGCGGATTTGCGCGCGGAGCCGATTCTGATCTTCGAACGCATCCTGGGCGAAAACCGCAGCATCCTCGAACTGCTGACCGGCGACTACACGTATCTCACCGAGCGGCTGGTGAAGTTCTACCAGTTGGAGGATCAGTTCAAGGACCTGCATACCAATCAGCCGACGTTGGTGAAGTGGCCCGACAACCGGCGCGCCGGCGTGATGAATCTGGGCGCGGTGATGGCGATGACGTCGCATTACCGGCAGACCAGTCCGGTGCTGCGCGGCGCGTGGGTGCTGGAGACGCTGCTCGGGACTCCGGTACCGCCGCCTCCTCCGAATGTTCCATTGCTGAAGCCGGTGAAGTGCGAGGACAACTGCGTGGTGACGGCGAAGACCGACGTCGGCATGCGGCATCGCATTCTGGAGCATCGCGTGAACCCGGCGTGCACGGCGTGCCACAACCTGATGGACCCGCTCGGTTTCGCGATGGAGAATTTCGATTGGACCGGACGCTGGCGCGATAAGGAGTTCGACGGGTCGGCGATCGATGCCAGTGGGACGCTGCCCTCGGGCGAGAAGTTCGATGGCCCGGCGGAGTTGCGGCAGGCGCTGCTGAGTAAGAAGGACGACTTCCTGCGGCATTTGACCGGCAAGCTGCTGGGATATGCGCTGGGCAGGAATCTGCAGGACGGCGATAGCTGCACGGTGCAGAAGCTCGCCGACAAGTTGCAGTCGGATGGTTATCGTGCGCGCACGATGATGCGGGAGATCGTGCTGAGTGTTCCGTTCCGGAATAGTCAGGGCGGACAGGTGGCGATGGAGACTTTGCCACCTCCGCCGCCCAAGCGCACTTTGCCTATGGTGGTGAAGTGATGGGGGACCGTTCCCTCAGGAGCTGAGAATTATTGTGAGCCCTCATCAGAGCCGCGACCGTAAGGGAGCGGTCGGTATGCAGGGTCTCAAGGCAAGGTAGCAACGCTCCCTCACGGTCGCGGCTCTGATGAGGGCTCGGTTGAGAGTGGTATTGAGAAGTGAGTTGGCAGGCAGCGATGAAGGAGCTATGAAAATGTCCAGAAAGATTTCGCGACGGACGGTACTGAAGGGCGCGGGCGCGGCGATGGCGCTGCCTTGGCTGGAGACTATGGCGAGCGGCGCTCCGGATGCCAATCGCCTGACGGAACCGCCGTTGCGAGCGGTGTTCATGTACATGCCCAACGGCGTGGTGCCGACCTACTGGACTCCGGCGGGCAGTGGCGAGGACTACGAGTTGACGCAGCACCTCAAGCCGCTGGAAGACGTGAAGAGCGAGATCCTGCTGCTGGAAAACCTCTGGAACGCGAAGACCGTGGGGCGCAACGGCCACTGGCCCAAGGTGCCCGCGTTTCTGAGCGGCGGGTACGTGGAGCGCACGTCGGGCGACGATCTGGATGCGGGCGGCACGTCGGTGGATCAGTTCGCGGCGCAGCGGATTGGCGACCGCACCATGCTGCCGAGTCTCGAACTCGGAGTGGAGGCCACGCGCAGCGGCATCGATACCGCGGGCGGCGGCTTCGCGCGCATGTACGGCAGCTTCATCTCGTGGCGTGATCCGCACACTCCCGTGGCCAAGGAGATCGTGCCGCAACTGGCGTTCGACCGCCTGTTCCGCTCGAACAAGGCGCCCGTGGTATCGAGCTTGAATCCCGAAGACCCCGCGCTATTGACCGCGCTACAGCGCGACGATACCAGCGTGCTCGACCTGGTGCGCGAGCAGGCCAAGGCGCTGAAGAAGAATGGCAGCTCGGGGGACCGCGTGCGGCTGGACGAGTACTTCGAATCGGTGCGCTCGGTGGAGCAGCGGCTGGAAGCCACGATGAAGCCGCAGAAGCGCTGGATCAATCAGGGCAAGTTCCCGCTGGAGCGGCCGGGCCCCGGCATTCCGGCGACGCGTCCCGAGCATCTGCGCCTGATGATGGACATCCTGATTCTGGCGTTGTGGACCGACACCACGCGGATCAGCGCGGTGATGACGGCGGACGCGCAGACCAATGAGGATTACAGCTTCGCGTCGGGGACGAAGGGCGGCTTCCATTCGATCTCGCATCACGCCGAAGAGGCGGAGCGCAAGAAGCAGTACGCAAGCTGCGTGACGTGGCATGTCGAGCAGGTGGCGTACTTCCTGAAGAAATTGAAGAGCCTGGATGAAGGCGGCACGTCGCTGCTGGACAACTCGATGGTGATGTTCGGGTGTGGCATCAAGTGCGGCAACCTGCATCTGGAGCACGATCTTCCGATCGCTCTCGCGGGGCGCGGCAAGGGCACGCTGAAGCCCGGCCGGCGCCTGCGCTTCGCACCGGAGACTCCGCTCTGCAATCTGTATCTCTCCATGCTGCAGCGCATGGGAATCGATGAAAAGACTTTCGGCGATAGCACGGGCACGCTGCCCGGGCTCGCTTAGATAGCCACGTACGAGGTCAGACGAATTCATGAAGACACGCGTAGTAATCTCGCTTGCCCTGGCGGTTGCCGCCTGGGGTCAAACTCCTCCGCCGGCACAGACTCCTCCGGCCGCAGCCCCCGCCGGACGCGGCGGACGTGGAGGCGGCGTTCCGCAGCCCATGCCTCCCGGTCCGCCTCCGAATTCGCAGTACCGGCTGGGTCCCGATTCGATGCCGCAGGAAGGCGTGCCCAAGGGCGAGATCCGCGGACCGTTCGTGATCAAGAGCGAGGCGTACCCCGGGACGCAGCATACCTATTGGGTCTATGTGCCGCAGCAGTACGACGCGGCGATTCCGGCCGCGCTGATGGTCTTCCAGGACGGCCAGGCGTTCAAGGACGAGAACGGCGATCTGCGCACGCAGAACGTGATGGACAACCTGATCTATCGGCGAGAGATTCCGGTTATGCTCGGCGTCTTCATCAATCCGGGGCGGCGTCCCGATCAGGTGGAGCCGAGCCCGCAGACCGGTTGGGGCGACGGGACGACGAATCGCGGCATCGAGTACAACACGCCTGACGATAAGTACGCGCGCGTGATCACCGAGGAACTGATGCCGGTGCTCAATAAGGAATACAACATCTCGAAGGATCCGGAGATGCGCGGCATCGGCGGCAGCAGTTCTGGCGCGATTGCGGCGTTCGCGGTGGCGTGGGAACGGCCGAATGAGTTTCGCAAGGTGCTGAGCAATGTCGGCAGCTTCACCAATCTGCAGGGCGGGTACGTGTATCCCGAGCGCGTGCTGGCGAGCGAGAAGAAGCCTCTGCGCGTGTTTTTCTGCGACGGCCGGAACGACAATCGCGCGCTGCGCGCCGATGGGACTTACGATGAGAAGCGCGACTGGTTCTATCAGAACGTGCGTCTGATGAAGGCGCTCACGGCGAAGGGCTACGACGTGAACTACTCGTGGGGCATCAATCTGCACGGGCAGAAATTCGGCGGCATGATTCTGCCGGAGATGATGCGCTGGCTGTGGCGCGATGCGACTCCGGTGACGACGGATCCGAAGGCGCTGGAAGAGCGCGGGTTCAAAATGCCGGCGGTGAAGAAGTAGGGGGCGCGAGTTCCCAACAGAGCCGCGACCGTTAGGGAGCGGTCGGCGTGCGGCGACTCAAGGCATGTTAGTCACCGCTCCCTCACGGTCGCGGCTCTGTTGGGCTCGGCTATTGGCGCGGCGCTGGGGGCTTCAGGAACGCGGCGATATCCTTTGCCGCTTTGGTTTCGACACCGGGTTTCTGCAGGAAGCCGAGGTCGCGGAACCAGTCGATGAAGCGGTACTGCCAGGTGCCGTAGGGGATGTCGTTGCGGTCGGTGAGTCCTCCGCTCATGCGGCTGCCATCGGGCAGCGGGTCGCCAGGATGGCGGCCATTGCCGT
>JBDTPR010000645.1:0-4185 GCA_039932635.1 Candidatus Solibacter sp. | reverse complement strand
CGCACGGCCCGAAGAAGTCACGCAAATGACGCAGCTCGTCGAGCAGGGCATGCGCGAAGGCGCCGTGGGTCTCTCGAGCGGGCTCGAGTACGAGGTGGGCAGCTACAGCACGACCGCCGAAGTCGTGGCCATGGCGCGCGTCGCCGGCCGCCTCGGCGGCTTCTACATCTCCCACATCCGGGACGAGGCGGACCTCAGTATCCAGGCGATTCAAGAGCTTCTCGATATCGGCCTGCAGGGCGGCCTGCCGGTGCAGAATACGCACATCAAGCTCGGCACCGTCAGCGTTTGGGGCCGCGCCGCGGAGATCGCCGCCATGTTCGATAAGGCGCGCCACGCAGGCCAGGACGTCACCGCGGATTGCTATCCCTACGACGCCTGGCATTCCAATTTCAAGGTACTCGTGCCCAACAAAAAATACGAGGATCCAGCGAGTGTGTCGAAGGCCATCGCGGACGTGGGCGGCCCGCAGAACCTGCTGATCTCCTCGCATAGGCCGCATCCCGAATACGCCGGCCATACGCTTGAGGAAGTCGCCAAACAGAAGGGCATCACCGCCACCGCGCTGCTCATACAGATCATCCGCGATGGCGATGGCTCCGTCATCGGCAAGGCCATGACCGAGGAAGATATGCGCACCTTTTACGCGCAGCCCTGGGTGATGGTGTCGAGCGACGGCGGCGGCGGTATGAGGCACCCGCGCAGCACCGGCACCTACCCGCGCGTGCTCGGGCGCCTGGTGCGCGAGTGGCACTGGCTAACGCTGCCCGAAGCGGTCCGGCGCATGACTTCGCTGCCGGCCTCGCGGCTGAAGCTGGCAGATCGCGGACTCGTCCGCGAGAACATGGTGGCCGATCTCGTGCTCTTCAACCCGCGCACCGTGATCGACCGTTCCACCTTCGCGGAGCCCGAGAAGCTCTCCGAAGGCATCGAGAAGGTGTACGTCTCCGGTGCGCTGGTGTGGGATCACGATCACGCCACTGGCGCGCGCCCCGGACGCGTACTCACCAAGTAACCCATCGCCACTCCGCAATGCGGGCGCGGTACAATTTACCATCCACGAATTACCATCCACGAAGGAGGGCGCATATGCCGAAGATGTCGCGGCGCGAATCGTTAAAACAAGGTCTCAGCCTGGCTGGTCTGCTTGCTCTGGGGGATTCGGTCCTACCCGTTCTGGCGCAGGGAGAGACCGACGTCCCATTCACCGACTACCCGGCCACCTTCACCGCCGGCGGCACCGGGATACCCCGGCGAACCTTCGACATACGGACCCTCGACGGCTTCACCGTCCCGGCCGACAAATTTTTCGTCCTGCAGCACTTCAATCAGCCGCAGATCGATCCGGGTACTTACCGGCTGAAGCTGAGCGGCATGGTGAGTAAGCCCGTGGAACTGTCGCTCGCGGAGCTGCGTAAGATGCGCTCCACAGATCTGGTCGCGGGCTACGAGTGTTCCGGCAACAGCCCGCGCTCCTTCCAATCGCTGTCCTCGTGCGGCCGCTTTACCGGCATTCCGCTGCGCGACGTTTTGAAACACGCGGGCGTGGGCACAAAGGCCCGCGAAGTGGTTTTCCTGGGCACCGATCGCGGCGATACCGATGTCGTCTTCCGTCTGCAGACTTTCAAATTGAACCAGCAGTTCGGGCGCAGCATCACGCTGGAGAATGCGCTCAAGCCCGAGCCTCTGCTCGCCTGGGCATTGAACGGTGAGCCTCTGACACTCCCGCAAGGGGCTCCCCTGCGATTGATCATGCCGGGCTGGTACGGCGTCGCTAACGTGAAGTGGCTCTCGGAGATTCACCTGCAGGAAGATCGCTATCTCGGCAACTATCAGGCTCGCTGGTATCGGTCGCTGGCCGGCGTGGGCGGCACGGGTGAAGACGCCGACCCCGGTACGCAGTGGATGGAGACGGAGATCACGCGTCTCCACTTGAAATCGGCGATCGCACGCGTGCGGAAGACTGGCACCACGCATCGCGTCGTCGGCTTCGTGCTCAACGACGGCACGCCGCTGAAGTCGGTGGAAGTGAAGATCGACGAAGGCCCTTGGCAGAAGGCGACGCTCGATCCGGCCAACACCAGGTACTCCTGGAAGCTCTTCACTTACAATTGGGACGGCGCTACGCCCGGCGCGCACACCCTGGTCTCCCGCGTGACCGATGCGGAGGGCAATGTGCAGCCCACGGCGGACGAACTGAAACGCAAGAAGACCTTCCTGCAAGACAACTCGCAGTTTCCGCGAAAGATCACGATTTCCTAAGCCACACGTGAAAAAAGCCCGGCATGCCGAAGCACACCGGGCTTAATTCAACCGACCCTGATTACCAGTTGAAGCGCAGTCCCAACTGGATCAGGCGCTGGTCGCGCGAACCGTTGGGCGCCAGCGTGGCCGGCGTGGTGATGTTGCCCGCCGCGTCCACCGAAGCCGTGGTATTCAACCCCGTGACGTTCAGGCGATTTCCCAGATTCGTAGTCTCCGCCAGGAACTCGAGATTCTTGCGCTCGGTGATGGGGAAGAGACGCGAGTAGCGCGCATTGATCTCCGCCGCATAGCCCGCGCGGATCGTATTACGGCCCACGTAGAGCGGACGCTGGAACGCCGCGCCCTCGGTCGAGTCGCCATTCAACACGCGGTTGCTGCCCAGGTTGAACAGGTCTCCGCTCGAAGCCACTATGGAGAAGGAGAGGCGATTGTTGTTGGCCAGATAGTTCGCCACTTTGTTCGCGCTCTTGAATTCCGGCATCAGCACGCCGGTCATGTTGAAGACGTGCGTCTTGTCGGTAAGCGAATTGCCGCGGTCGCGGCGCCGGTTGGTCGGATCGCTCAGAAGATTCGCGCCCGAATCGATATTGTTCTGCTCCGGCGCGTCGTCGATCGCATGCGACCACGTGTAGGTCCCGTACACTTCATAACCGCGCGCCAGTTGCTTGCGCACCGTGAAGTTCAGGCCGTTGTAGGTCGAGCTGCCCACCGATTCCGCCGACGTGATGTTGCCGAAGCCCGCGTAGTAGCGCGCGCTGCCGAAGATCGGCCGGCCATCGGCCAGGAAAGTGCCGCCCGGCACCACGTTGATGTTGCGGTACACCGGCAGGCGCTTGCCCGCGGTGTAAAGGTAGGACGCGGTGATGGCCGTGGTCGAAGTGATCTCACGTGTGATCGAGAAGTTCGCATTCACCGAATACAGATTCGCGAAGTCCGGCGAAATCGTGGTGATGTCGGTGCTACCCGCGGCGCCCGCCGGAATCGAAGTGAAGACGCTCGGGAAGTTGGGTGCGAAACTCGTTCCCGGAATCGCCGACACGGTGAAGAATGCGGGATTGCCGTTAAACGAAATCGCGCGGCGATACTGATCGGTCTGCGGGGAATCGTAGAAGATACCGGAACTCGCGCGGATCACGGTCTTCTGGTCTTTGCCCAAGCCCCAGGCAAAGCCCAGGCGCGGTCCCCAATTGTTCTTGTCGGTGCGAAAGTCCTTGGAGTAAGCGAAGGGCGAAGTGGCATCCGCTTTCGGCATCAAGTAGAGGTCGTAGCGCAGACCGTAGGTGACAGTGAGGTTGCGCATCGGCTTCCAGGTATCCTGCGCGAAGAAGTTCGTGAACGTCGACTTGTAATCCAGCGAGGGGTTGCCTACGATCTGGCTGAAGTTCGAATAGCCCTTCGGCTGGCTGCCGTTGACCGCCGCCTGATAGGCCGCGATCGAGGGGAAGTTGTACTGCGCGTACGTCGCCTGCACCTGCGTGTCGCGAATTCCGTGCGTGCTCACGCCGAACTTGAAGCTATGAGTCCCGCGGATGTAGCTGAAATTGTCGGCGATTTCCGGCGTGGTCTCTTCGTACACGAAGCCCGCGCCGTTCGGCCCGCCGAAGTTGGCGATGCCCGTGACCGTCAGCACCGGGCCTGTGCCCGACGCCGCGAAACGGTCGTTGCGCTGACCGCGATAGGCCACCTGTCCGCGCAGCTCGTTCACCATGCGCTCGTTGATGATCGACACCAACTGCACCGCGCCGACGTGCGAGCGGTCCACGAAAGCATACGACTGGGACACCAGATTCAGGCCGCCGATGGCGCCGTTGTTGTACGGCGAATCGTTGGCGTGGTGCATGTACCGCATCGAGAGACGATTCTTGGCGTTGATCTGCCAATCGCCCTTGCCCATATAGAAGTAGACGCTCTGGCGGAACG
>JBDTPR010000644.1:0-4197 GCA_039932635.1 Candidatus Solibacter sp. | reverse complement strand
TGACGACCCCAAGACCGAACGCGTCGCCATCCTCTCCGACGGGTACTGGCGCACGCGCTTCGGCGGCGACCCCACGGTCCTGGGCCGCCGCATCATGGTGGATGGTAACCCCCGTGAAATCATTGGCGTACTCCCCGCCAACTTCCAGTTCATGGACCGCCGCGTCTCCCTCGTCATCCCCATGCGCTTCGCCAGAAACGAGGTCCACCTCGGCAATTTCAGCTATCAGGGAGTCGCCCGGCTCAAGCCCGGCGTCACCCTCCAACAGGCCACCGCCGACGTCGCCCGCATGCTTCCCATTGCCAACCAGAAATTCCCCGCACCCGGCGGCTTCAGCGTCAAGATGTTCGAAGCCGCACGCATCGGCCCCAACCTCCGCTTCCTCAAGGACCACCTGCTCGGCGACGTCGGCTCCACCCTGTGGGTCCTCATGGGGACCGTCGGCATGGTCCTGCTGATTGCCTGCGCCAATGTCGCCAACCTCCTCCTCGTGCGGGCCGACGGCCGCCGTCAGGAACTCGCCATCCGTGCCGCCCTGGGTGCCGGATGGGGCCGCATCGCCCGCGAACTTCTCCTCGAGAGCCTGATCCTCGCCCTCGCCGGAGGAGCCCTCGGGCTCGCCCTGGCCTACGCCGCCCTCCGCGCCCTCGCCGCCTCCGAACTCAGCAATCTGCCGCGCCTCTCCAGCATCGCGATCGATCCCATAGTCCTCGCCTTCACCTTCGCCATCTCGCTCGCCGCGGGACTCATCTTCGGACTCATCCCCGTCTTCAAATACGCGCGGCCCCACATTTCGCAATCCTTGCGCGGCGGCGGACGGTCCCTCAGCCAGAGCCGCGAACGCCATCGCGCCCGCAGCGTTCTGGTCATCGTACAAGTGGCGCTCGCCCTGGTCCTGCTAATCAGTTCCGGCCTGATGATCCGCACCTTCCAGGCCCTGCGCCACGTCGATCCGGGCTTCACGAATCCCGCCCAACTGCAGACCGTGCGTATTTCCATTCCCGATTCCCAGGTCAAGGAACCCGAGCGCGCCCTCCACATGGAACAGGAGATCGCCACCCGCATCGCCAACATCGCCGGAGTCTCCCACGTCGCCATGACCACCTCCGTCCCCATGAGCGGCGACAACTCCAACGATCCTATCTATGCCGAGGATCACACCTACGGCGAAGGCTCCATTCCGCCCATCCGGCGCTTCACCTTCGTCTCACCCGGCTACCCCGCCGCCACCGGCGCCCGCCTCGTCGCCGGGCGCGACATCACCTGGAACGAGACCTTCAACGCCCTGCCCGTCGCTATGGTGTCCGAGAATATGGCTCGCGAATTGTGGCGTGAGCCGCGCGCCGCCATCGGCAAGCGGATCCGCCCCACGCCCAAGGACGATTGGCGCGAAATCGTCGGCGTGCTCGCCGATGAACGTTCCGATGGCGTCAATCAGCCGGCGCCTTCTACCTGCTACTGGCCGCTCTTCACGCGCAATTTCGAAGGTGACAAGGTCGCCGTGCGCCGCGGTGTGGCCTTCATCATCCGCACCCCGCGCGCCGCGTCCACCACCTTCCTACAGGAACTCCGCCAGGCCATCTGGAGCATCAATTCCAGTCTGCCCCTGGCCAACGTTCAAACCCTCCAGGAACTCTACGACAAGTCCCTGGCTCGCACCACCTTCACACTGCTCCTCCTGGCGATTTCCGGAGCTATGGCGCTCCTGCTGGGAGTGATCGGCATCTATGGTGTGATTTCCTACTCCGTGTCGCAGCGTACCCGCGAAATCGGCATCCGCCTGGCCCTGGGAGCGCCCCTCTCCGAAGTCACCGGAATGTTCGTCCGCCACGGCCTTAGGCTTTCGGCGATAGGAGCAGTCGCAGGCCTGGCCGCCGCTTTCGCACTCACCCGCCTGATGAAATCGCTGCTCTTCGAAGTGAGTTCGGCGGATCCGATCACGTACCTGGCGGTCTCGGCGACCCTGATAGCCGCAGCCATCTTGGCCAGCTATCTGCCGGCCCGCAGAGCCACCACGATCGACCCCTCCGAAGCCTTGAGAGCTGAGTAGTGTGTTGTTATGTGGGGCGGATGGATTTTCCGTGGCCGGCGAGTCAAGCGCGAGCCCCAATCAGAGCCGCGACCGTCAGGTAGCGAAGGCGAGCGGATCTCGCCCAGTACCCTGCCGAAGGCCGGAGTCTTGCCTACTTGCTTTCCCCTGAAGCCGAATCGGAAGCCGTGAAAACCAAGCGTACCGACCGACCCTTGCCGATCACCGTGGGGACAACCCGAACCCCGCGCTGACCCTTCTCCGCCAGCAATTCCTCGACAATCGCCTGCGCCGTCTCCACACACCGCGCACTGTACGCCCGCGACACCATTTCGATATCGCGATCATGCAAGCGCTCCACGATGTCCTTGGCTGCAACGCCGTGAAAATTCTTAAACTCTATCGTCTGCACGACAGGCGCGTGCACCACGGCGCCGCGGTCGCCGGCCAACGCACACCCGGCCGCCAGAATTCCGATCCAACCCACTCGCATAGCGAATCCTCCTGCCATGCACGAAAGCACGCCGCTCGCCATGCTGAAAATAAAAGCCTTGCGCCATCCCCGCCAGGGAATCGACGGCACGGGTGAGCCTTTCAGGAAACTAGCTCGCCTTCAACAGACACATGCGCCGGGCCGCGCGCCGCGCCTTCAACCGCTCGTTCGCCTTTTTCTGCTTCTCTGCCGATACCAGCGTCTGACATGCGTCGCACCGTTTCCGAATCCTCGAGCGGGTGGTGAATTCGGCTGTGCAGCGACGGCACTTCTTCGTCATGGTCTCCTCTAACGGGAGTATCCCTGGCTTCTTCGGTAGCAGGTGAGAATAATGGAAATCGCAGTGATTCATGTCAGGCACCTTTCGGAGTTGGCGACTTGGCAGTTCCGTAAACCCACATAGTCCAGTGGGTGTAATGGCCCAAAAACCACGTTGGGTTGCGTAAAAACCCAACACCCTGTCCGTGCGAAGGCAACCTGGCCGGACAGTTTCGACCTTTTCGGATCTGTATATAAAAAAAGCACTTCCATGGGCATGAAAGCATCGGCATTGAAGCCTTGCTGCGGATTCCTTGCGGCTGCTTTCATGATTGTGTACATTGTCATTGCACGCGGCACACCGAAGTCAGGCCGCGTTCGGGCTGGCCGGACGATATACATCCTCCGCACTCAGTAATTCCCAGCGCAAGTGGTTCACGTAAAACAGTAATAGCGATTCGTTATACGTCTCGTGAAATTTTTCGTGCACGCGCTGCTCCCACCCCTCGGTGAAATAGCCCTTCGCGTCCATATCCTTCGCGAAAAATCCGTTCTCGTGCGGTACCCCCAGGAAATCCAGCACCGCCGCGATCATGTCCATATGCGACACCAGAATCGCCTGCGCCAGATCCTTGGCGAAATCGTCATCGCCGCCCGCAATCCGCTCCCAGAGTTTCGGAACCGCTTTCCTCAGACTCTCCGTGTTCACCTTCGTCAGGTGCGCCCGCACCTTGAACCCTTCGTAGATCTGGTATACCTTCAGCTTGCCTATGGAAATGCCGCGGATCAGTTGCCCAAACGCATCCTGGCCCATTCCCATGTAAACATCGGAAATCTGCATAAAGTGAAAGCGTATCATGGACCGGCGCATCGTGGCTCACTTTGCGCTCATCTTTGGGAGTAACTCCTCCGCTTTTCCGTTTCGCCGCTTTTTCCACTCCGTTTGCGGTAAACTAGATAGGTTTGGTCAAAATGGGAAACGTAATCATCCTCGGCTCTCAATGGGGCGACGAGGGTAAAGGTAAAATCGTCGATCTCTTCGCGGAACGCTTCGACATCGTGGCTCGCTACCAGGGCGGTCACAATGCCGGACACACCGTCTTCATCGGCGAAAAGAAATTCGTCCTCAAACTGATTCCGAGCGGCATCCTGCGCCCGGGCAAGCAGGCCGTGATCGGCAATGGACTCGTCATCGACCCCGCCGCGCTGCTCAGCGAGATCGATACTTTACAGGCTGCCGGAGTCGCGGTCCTCGAAAACCTGCGCATCTCCAACCGCGCCCACGTCCTCTTCCCCGCCCATCGCATGATGGAAAAAATGTCCGAAGGCCGCGAGGGCAAAATCTCCATCGGCACCACCTCGCGCGGCATCGGCCCCTGCTACGAGGACAAGACCGCCCGCCGCGGCATCCGCGTCG
>JBDTPR010000643.1:0-4209 GCA_039932635.1 Candidatus Solibacter sp. | reverse complement strand
CACCCCTTCATCGCCAAAAATTCGCGACAAGGGCTGCGTCGCTGAAAGGCACTCCATCAATCGCGTGGACATGACTCGATACTACACGGGGAACGGGACATCGTCTTTTGTCACCCGTGAACGCGCTCTCTCAAACGTCGAAGAATACCGTCTCGCCTTCCCCCTGCAGCCGGAGTTCCATGCGCCAAGTACCCGCCCGCGCCGCCACAGGCCGCGCCATCAGCGTCTCCCGCCGATCCTCCGGCACCAACGCCAGGACCATATCCTGCGCGTTCGCCGGATCGTCCGCGAAGTAGACGCGCGTGTGCAAATGGCGCAGCAAACCGCGCGCAAACAGCGTAACGTTGATATGCGGCGCCTGCCCTTCCACGCGTCCGGGCCGCACCGTGTCGAAGCCGCAGCAGCCATCCAGATCGGTCTCCAAGCGGCCAAAGCCCTGGAACTTCGGGTCACCTTCCGTGTAGCGTCCCTGTGCGTCCGCCTGCCAGAGTTCGATCATGGCATCGCCCGGCGCGGCCACGCCATCGCCATCCAACACGCGAAACTCCAGGCGGATTCGCTCGCCCTCAGCGCCATCGCGCGCCATGACGCCGAGTTTCGCATCGGTGGTCAGCCCGAAATTAAAAAACGGACCTACAGTCTGCGAGCCGCTGGGAATCAGGCTCATCGCACACCCGCTTCAAACGGCGTCGAGCGCCGTCCCCGCAGCACGATGTCGAAACGATATCCGAGCGCCCACTCCGGCTCGGTGATCGCCAGGTCGAATGATGAGACCAGCCGCTGCCGCGCGTCCGCATCGGGAACGCCGCCCAGTACCGGGTCGAGCGGAAGCAGCGGATCGTTCGGAAAATACATCTGCGTCACCAATCGCGACAGCAGGCCCGCGCCGAACAGCGAGAAGTGTATGTGCGCCGGACGCCACGCGTTGGCATGGTTGCGCCAGGGATACGCGCCGGGTTTGATCGAGACGAATCGATAGTTGCCCGCCGCATCGGTAATCGCCCGCCCCGCTCCCAGAAAATTCGGGTCCATCGGCGCGGGGTGATTGTCGCGCGTATGCCGGTAGCGTCCTGCCGCGTTGGCTTGCCAGATCTCCACCAGTGCGTGCGGTACGCCGCGCCCATCCTCATCCAACACCTGCCCCGCTACGATGATCCGCTCGCCCTGCGGCGGGTCGGCGAAATGGCGCGTCAGGTCATTGTCCGCTTCGCCCATAGCGTTGTGTCCGTACACCGGCCCCGTCAATTCGCTGAGTGTATGAGGCAGCGAAATCAGCGGCTGTCGCGGCGCGCGCCGCAGCGTAGAGCGGTAGGGCTCGTAGAGATACGGCGGCTGCGTACCCTCCGGCGGTTTAGGAAATTCGTGCTTTTGAGATTGGCTCATTCGCCGGCGCCTCCGCTGCCGTGGGCGCGCGCCGTACGCGCGTGCAGTTCACGGAGCACATCCAACTCCTCGGCGGAGGGCGGCGCAGTCTCTTCCACCTGCGCCGCGAACCGCACATCCCAACTTGTCTTCTCGCGCACCTGCTGGTGGGTGATGCCCGCGTGCAGGCTCGCCACCACCATCTCGTTGGTTGCCGGATCCGGCCGCATCACGCAAAGGTCCGTCACTAATAAGGTGGGTCCCTTGGTGGCGATGCCCAAATCGCGCCGCTCCCGCCCGGAGCGCCCGTGACCGAGCGATGTCAGAAAATCCAATCGCTTCACAAATGCCCGTGGCCCGTGGCGCATGATGATGAAGATCTGCCCGCAGCCGGTTGCGATCTCGGTAGCGCCGCCGCTACCCGGCAGCCTCACCTTGGGGCTCGCATACTCCCCGATCACCGTGCTGTTCAGGTTGCCGAAGCGATCCACCTGCGCGCCGCCGAGAAATCCCACCGTCACTCGTCCGCCCTGCAGCCAGTAGCGGAATATCTCCGGCACCGGCACAGTGGTCAGCGCCGTCTCGCACAACTCTCCATCGCCAATCGAAAGCGGCAGCACGTCAGGCCGCGTGCGCAGTGTGCCGGATTCGTAAATCAAATTGATTCGCGGCGCATGTGTCAGCCGCGCCAGGTTGCATGCCGCCGATGGCAGCCCGATGCCCACAAAGCAGACATCGCTGTTACCCAGCGCCCGGGCCGCGGCCACCGTCATCATCTCCGCGGGCGTGTAGGCGAGCGTACCCGTCATCGCAGGACGTTCTCCCTCATCCAGGTTTGAAAGCCCTCGCGCTCGCGCGAAATCTCGTCCCAGGCAATGTAGAAGGCGTTATCACGCGCGTAGTAGCCGTGCGCGTACGAAGGCCGCGCACCCCGCGGCGCAACGCACACCGCGGTCAAAGTCCAACTGGGCAGAATCACCGCGTTGGCGCTGCGCGGCCCGAAATCTTCCACAATCTCTTCCACCGTCGCCACCGCCCGCCGCGCCGCCAGTACCGCCTCTTTCTGCACCCCGGTGATGCCCTCGATCATCACGTTGCCCTCGCGGTCGGCCCTCTGCGCGTGGATGATGGCGACGTCCGGACGTAGCGCCGGCACGCACGCCAATTCCTCCCCGGTGAACGGACAGGTCACAAAGCGTATGTCCGGATTGACCTGCGCGAGATCCGATCCGCGGTATCCGCGGAAGAACGCGCACGGCATTCCCGCGGCCCCAGCTTCGTACGCGTTCGCCATGGCGGCGTGACTGTGCTCCACCAGTTCCAGCGGCCCCGGCCATCCGCGCTCCACCGCGTCGCGGAAGCGGTGCAGCGAGCCCACGCCCGGGTTGCCGCCCCATGAGAACACCAGTTTGCTCGCCGTGCCCATGCCGATCATCTGGTCATAAAGCAAATCGGGCGTCATGCGGATCAGCGTGAGATTCCTACGGCCCTGCCGGATAATCTCGTGGCCCGCCGCGAAGGGTATCAGGTGCGTGAAACCTTCCAGCGCCACCTTGTCACCATCGCGCACATTGCCGGCTACCGCGTCCCGTAAGCTGAGGAACTCCATAAATCTTCAGATCAATAATCGCACAAACGTGCGATTATCGGACGCCGGTCTGGCGGCAATCGTGCGATAATTTCTCCGTGCCAAGTCTCGAAAGCTTCGAAGGCAATCCCGATTTCGTGCTTTCCCTGGCCCGTGGCCTGCAAATCATCGAAGCCTTTCAAGACCGTCCCGACGGCGTCACAGTGGCCGATTTAGCCGCGCGCACCGGTCTTTCGCGCGCCGCCGTGCGCCGCAGTCTGATCACCTTGGAACTGCTCGGCTACGCGCGCCACAACGGTCCCATCTACCGCCTCGGCAGCCGTGTGCTGCGCCTCGGCTTCGCGTTCCTCTCCTCGAACTCGCTCCCGTCGCTCGCGCTCCCAGTGCTCGAAGAAATCTCCGCCAACATCCAGGAATCCACTTCGCTGTGCGAATTGGAAGGCGATGAAATTGTCTACCTGGCTCGCTCCGCCACACGCAGGGTGATGTCCGTGGGCCTCTCGATCGGCAGTCGCCTGCCGGCATACTGCACGTCGATGGGACGCGTGTTGCTTGCCGCGCTGCCGCCGTCCGCGCGGGCAGCCTATTTGAAGCGCGTGGTCTTGCACCGCCGCACGCCCCAGACCATTACCGTCAAGAAGAAATTGAACGCGGAACTCGACCGCGTCCAGCAGCAGGGGTACGCCCTGGTGAGCGAAGAACTGGAACTCGGTCTGCGCTCTGTCGCTGTCCCGGTTTGCACGCGCACCGGCCGCGTGGTGGCCGCCATGAACACGGGAGTGCAGGCCTCTCGCGTCACACAGGCACAAATGATCGAACGTTTTCTACCGGTGTTGCGCGAAGGCGCGGAACGCCTGGGGCAGGCCTTGGGATAAGGAATATCATGCAACTGCCCGTGACGTCCGCCTATATCTGCGATGCCATTCGAACCCCCTTCGGGCGCTACGGCGGTTCGCTCTCCTCCATTCGCCCCGACGATCTCGCCGCCATTCCACTGCGCGCCCTGCTGGCCCGCAATCCAACGCTCGACCCCGAAGCCATCGATGACGTAATCTTCGGCTGCGCCAATCAGGCCGGCGAGGACAACCGCAACGTCGCACGCATGGCGTTGCTGCTGGCCAGCCTGCCGCTCACGGTTCCCGGAACCACCGTCAACCGCCTCTGCGGCTCCAGTCTCGACGCGGCCGCCATCGCGGCGCGCGCCAGCGCCTCGGGCGAGATCTCTCTCGCCATCGCGGGCGGAGTGGAAAGCATGTCGC
>JBDTPR010000642.1:0-4224 GCA_039932635.1 Candidatus Solibacter sp. | reverse complement strand
GAAGGGAGAGACACGGGAACCAGGCCACCGAGCCTCGCAGCCCGTGGTGAACGGCGCCGGATCGAGCGACGGCTGCAAGAGGCGGGAATCCTGTGTCAGCCCGAAGTGTCGCTCCAGTATCAGACGTTGGCAAAACGCTCGGTGCTTCGTGGTGTGGAGTCGGGGGGCGCGATCAAGGAAATCGGACGCTACGTCACCTTCTGCGACGAGAGGGGCGAGCGGATCGCCTGGCTCCAGCCGATCGACTCGGTCGGAGTGAATGGCCGCCACGCGGTGGTGATTGCGCTCGGGCTGGTGAGCGTAGAAGTCTTCCGCGTGCGAAATACCTATGACGCATTGATTGCGAAGTACGATGTGTCGCAACCGAGGGAGGGCCAGCGCGGCCGGATCGAAGCGAGAGTGCTGTTCCGTGGCCGCCAGGGACATTTGCCGCTGGATCTGACCGGTGATGAGAAAGGGATGGCGGGCCAAATCGTTCCCGAGTTCTTCAACAGGGCTGGGGAACGTGTCGAGATCCCGCCGGAATTCGTAGGGGTGCTAAAAGGGGCTGTCCGCGGTGCGACCTGTGTGGGATGCACGCATCAGCACTATCTCACGGCTCCGAAAACGACGACGACGGCGGAGGCTAAGAAGGGCGATGCCGTTATCCCTGCGCCGGCTGGCGAGCCGGCGCCTAGCGAGCATCCGGTCGCTGTTTAAAAGGTCACGATCATGAACGAGTTCTCGATGAGGGGGCGTGCAATGGAACGACTCAAGAATACAGGTTTGGTCCTCTGCCTGTTCGTTGTACTGCTTGTGATCTTCAGCAGCTACTTCCGGGCGAATGAGGTGGGCACTTTCTTCGGCGCACTCGCCGGGACACCACTTTTGGTTCACATCTTCAACCGCGTGGCGCCGCGCCGGAGAATGCCGGAGTCCGAAAGGACCACGGCGGCGCTCCTCACGCACGCAGAGCCGATTCCGCGGCCGACCGAGCAAGTAGTGGTGCTCCGGATGGAGGGGCCGACTGGACGGGCATAAACAGTGACGCTGAAAGCGTCGACTGTTCGTTTCTCATCTTGCCTGGAGACGCTGCCGAGGAGCCGTACGGAAGAAACCTGTGCTCAAACACGACCCGAAAGCGTGGAATGAAGGTTTCGAAGCCGGAGAGAGCGGGCTCCGAATTCCCGCCCGGTGCCCGTATCCCGCGGGGACTACCCAGGCCTGGTCGTGGCATAGCGGCTATATCGAGGGCGACGCCAAGCGCCAGGGCTATAGTTACAGCCGTGGCGCCCTTTCCAAAGAACCGCCCTCAGGCGGCACCAACATCGTGTAGCAGGGGACCGGAGGTGACCAATGCGAGTCGGAACCAAGAGCGTCCTCCTCTTCTTCGGCACTGCTTCCTTATCCATCCATTTTTCGTCCCTTTTAGTTGGTGGCGCATTCCCTGGGATCCGCGCCTTTGGGCAGCGTTCTTTCTCCATGACTTGGGCTACATATTCGCTGAAAACATGGACGGGCCGGAGGGTGAAGATCACGTCCGTCTCGGAGCTAAGATTATGGGTTTGCTGTTCGGCGATTGGTGGGCTGACTTCAGCCTTCGTCATTCGCGTTACTGGGCCAAGACGAACGGCGTGACGGTTTCAAAGCTCTGCTATGCGGACAGGCTCGCGTTCGCGATAGACGCCTGGTTGGCTATACCTTCCTATGGCCCGCGCGACCGGAGAGCTTGCCGAGTACATGGCGAAATCGCGAGATCGGCAGGCCGGCTGCGCGGCCTTCACGGAGACCGAACGCATCCACCTTGAATCGGGTGACCCCGAGCAATGGCTTGAAGAGCTGCAACGCTACACGAAGCGTTGGGTCGAGGAGCACCAGGCGGGCGGGCTGACACATGGACCGCCGTGGCTAACAGCAGCGCAGCTGGATGACGGTCGAATCCGCATGGACTGATGCCGCCGAGGCCGGGGCACTGTAGATGTGCTTGCGGGGGAACGCTGGCGGGGTTCGGTAAGTTGCCGCGCGCGACGGTGGAGCGCACTTCGAGTGGAGGACGATACGGCGGAGCCGCCGTGCGCGACTCGCCAACACTTCGACCGACGTTCCGAGTGGTTCTCACAGGCGCCGCGACACAACACCGGACTATCGGCAGTTGGCTGCCTCGGCGATCAGTGACGGCCGGATTTTCGTCCCACATTCGGCCGAGAGGTTGAGAACTCTGGAATTGCCAGCGTGCTCAGGCCAACCATTAGGCCCGTTACTATCGAAACCAGCTGTGGGTGTGCTTGAATCATACGCTCATCATTAACCCAAACAGCCACCCCTGTCCCCGTTCCGTCTAGTATGTCGTCGAAAGGGTTGAGAAAACCGGCACAGATAGACCGATACATTTCCGCGGCTTCTCGAAGGCTCGTATGCAGCCCGTGTCCCGGGTCGAATCTGGCCGCAAGTGTACGAAGCGAAATGACAACCTCCCGGTGCGCCACAATGTCGGCGACTCGGCAGAGCATCGCCTCATCATTCGACCGTCCAGGCATGTTCTTAGGTATCACCAATAATTGGAGAGCTTGAGCCAATGCCCGGATCGTGCGCAGCAGCGGTCTGGCGTCTGAGAGTGTTGCGAACGCCGAGGCAAGCCGCTGGTGATACATCGTGGCTTGCTGTTTCAGGCCCGCCCAGCAGGTGTTGCTGAACAAATTCGACCGTGAGACTTTGAGACTCATCGTCGTACCAGACGATTCTTCCAAATCACAAAGCGAAATCAGATCGGCCGTCCAGGCGAAGTATCCTGTCGTGTTCTGCGCGTCATGCAGCACGAGCAGTGTGGGTAACAATCGCCCCGCCCAGTACCTGATCGTCTCAATTGCGATCCCTGGCACCACGATATACTCGCCTTGGATCAACCACCGGCTGCTTGCCTTGACTTGCACGCCAAACTCAACGGGAGTCATGGCATGACTGTCTCCTATTGCGACGGTGCCATCGATACCAAAGTCCTCCGAAGGGCGAGTGAACACCCACTCCGGCGGCAGGATGGATTGAAACCACCTCTCGCCCTGCCTACCGAGAATCTGGGCGGGTGTTTGCTTAGGCATACAACAGGGGCGCCAGCTTGTGGGTTGGGGCGTTTTCCAATTCTTTCCAAAGATACCATCTCGCCGCAAAGTCGCTCAGGGTGAGAGCATGGAACGCACGGCCCTGCCGGTGTCAAACCGGATTGGAGGCCAGGAACTCCGTGGTCTGTTCGGCAATTTCGTAGTAGCGCGGGAAGATCTGGAGGTTGACGAAAGCGTCCTCACGTTTCACGCAGGGAGGCAGCTCGCGGGGATGTCCTAGTTCATTCCTCTGTCCCCGCATCAAGTCGTATATTGCAACGATCATGATGGTGGCGTTCTCAGGAAAGCCGGCGGGCGGCCGTTTCTGGATCTTCTGAATTTTGTCATGGACCCAGTCGAGCTTGGGTTTCATCGAAAATCGGCTGAGCACCTTCGTGAATTGCGCTTTCTCGGCAGGATCTATGAGCGCGCGTTCCAATGACGCGCACAGGAGGAGGAAAACCCGTTCCGCCGCGATGCCCAACATGACCGTAGATGCAACCAAATTGTCTTTTCTGAAGGTCTCAAGACTCTCGGCGATATATGCCAGTACGGTCGGATCAGGTGCGGAAATCCTTCCCCTTAATCCGGTGAGATAGCCTGTTGGATCGTAGGGTTGTGGCTCCGCGGAAGCGAGCACGTTGCGCCCGTGGGAGGTGATGTGGAACCAAGGTAAATTTGGATTTGAGTAGTCCATGCCGGGGGAGAGAATGCCTTCCCCCAGCAGCAGCCAGAACACCTCATTAGCAAGGACCGTCAGATGCCAGCGGCCCTCCCTGCCTTCAAGGTATTCGACGAATGGCGAGAACCCATCGCCCGTTTTATCGAGCTGATGCCAATCACGGTCTGCCCGGAGTCGGGAAAACACAATTTGTCGTGCTGTTTCCAAACCAGCCGTGCTGGGGTCGTAGAGTACTTTGTCGGACGTTGATGGCATGCAATAAGACAATACAACAGGCAGCCAGCCGATGACCAATTTCGGGCTTGCTAGGTCAGATAGAGTCGGTTGAACGGCATAGGGGCGGCGGTCACCCGCCGACCCTGCCACACCACGGTGCATACGGGTCTGTACAGGGCGGCTCAGTTCAACGAATTGTATCTGAAGTGCTCCGGCCAACCAGACCGTCGATCCCGCTGCGTCATACGCTGG
>JBDTPR010000641.1:0-4227 GCA_039932635.1 Candidatus Solibacter sp. | reverse complement strand
GCCACTGCACCCAGTTGGCCGCCCACCGGTTCTTGGCGTCGCTGGTGAAGACCGCGGCGCGCCCCAGCCCATACTGCCAGCGCACTAGCAGCGGATCTTCGCGATCCGCCATCAATATGGTGTCCGACGTAGGCCTCGAAGTGAACCGCACGTACCCCTTCAATTGCGGCGCGCTTTCCATGGCCACGCCCTCCAGAATCTCGGCCTGCTTGACGATCTTAATCGTGAGCGCCTTTTCCACCGCGGTGACGCCGGTGTGCTCTTCCACGTCGCGCAGCAGGATCTGCTCGAGGCCGGAGGGGTCGTTCAGGAAATACGATTTGCCGTCGGCGTTGGCGGCCACCTTCTCAAGAAACGCGCGGTTCACGTCCTGGCCCAGGCCCACGGTGGAAATCGTGACGTGATTGATCTGCGCTTCTTTGGTGAGGGTCATGGTGTCGCCCTCTTCCGAAATACCGTCGGTGAGCAGCACGACGTGTTTGTACATCGCGGTCTGCGGCAGAATCCGCTGATAGGCCTCGGTGAGCGCGGGCGCGATCTGGGTGCCGCCATCGGGCGTGATCCCGGCGATCAGCTTCTTGATGGTGGCGCGATCTTCCGCCTTGCGTATGGGCACAGCCCACTGGAAGGAATTGTCGAAGATCAGGACACCGACCGAATCGATGGGGCGCAGATTTTCCACCACGCCGATAGCCGCGAGGCGCGCCAGTTCAATTTTGCGGCCTTCCATGGATGACGACTTGTCGATGATCAGCACCACGCAGGTGCCTTCGGGCGATCGCGGAGGCGCAAGTTTCGCGGGAAGCGTGCGCTCGAACGCGTCCTCGGGCTTGCCCTTCTTATCCACGTAGACATTGTGCTCGCCCGCAATCCATACCAGGCCGCCGCCCTTCTTAACGTACTCTTCGAGCGACGCCTTGGAGGTCTGCGGGATCGACTCCATGTCCCAGTTGTTGATCACCACGAGTTGGAAATCGTCGAGTTTCGCGGGGACTCCGCCGGGGGCCTGCTGCACCTCGAACTGGTTGGCGTGCAGCGCGCGCAGGATGTGTTCCTCGCTGGCCGCGGGATCGTGCGAGACCAGGAGAACGCGGGGGCTGCGCAGGGTCACGGAATCTTCGAAGCGCGCCTCGCCAAGGGTGGGCGAGGAGATTTTTCCGGCCAGCGCCACGGCGCCGATCGCGTTGACCAGCGCCTGCAGGCGCACGTGATTCACGCCGGCGGCCAGTTCCACTTCGCTGCTGCCGATGGTCTTACCTTCGGCGGTGAGTTCCACGCGGGCATGCGCGGCATTGGGCGCTTCCACCGCGACATCGATGGGGAAGCGCTCGCCGCTGAAGACCTGTCCAGGGAGGGTGACCGAATTGAGGCGAAGCCCGGGCTTGGGACGGCCCGCGAGAGCAATGGTATCGATGGGCACGCCCAGGGTCTGCGCCTGCCAGATGGCGCGCGCCACGCTGCCGAGATTCTCATTGCCGTCGGAGACCAGCAGCAGGCGAGGCACCATGCCGGGCGGCAGCGACGCCACGCCGTCGCGGATGGCGGTTTCCAGATCGGTACCGCGTCCGGCGGCGCCGGCAGTCTGTCGCAATTGAATTCCGTCCTTGGACGTTTCCGCCAGGGACACGGTGCGTGTGCCGCGGGCGAAGGGGATGACGCGGGTCCAATGACGGCCGTGGCCGCGCTGCACTTCATTGGCGATCGCCGATTCGCGCGCCAGGTCTTCCGGCGACACGCTGGCCGAAGTATCGGCGAGCACGGCCACTGCGACCTTGGTCTGATAGACCAGCATGCGCGGACCGCTGAGCGCGAGGACGATCAGGAAGAACGTCGCCGCTTTCAACCCAAGCGCCAGGCGGCGCGCGGTATCGCGCCACTCCCACGCAGCCCAGGCCAGCGGGAGCAGTAGCGCCAGCAGAATCCAGGGATGATCGAAGCTCACGAGCGCACCCCGCTAGTCTCAGCTTCGCGAATAGGCACGGCTTTGGTGCGGATCATGCCGCGGCGGAAACGGCCATAGAGGAACCACTCGGCCAGCAGTCCGAGGGCTCCGGCGAGCGCCAGCCACGGCCACAGGTCGGTGGACGATTCCAGAATCTGCGCGAACTTAGGCACGCCGAGATGCACGTCGGCGGGCGGCGTCCATTTGGATTCCCAGAGTTCGGGCAGCGTGAGCGAGTAGATGTACTCGCGGTCGCCGGCGAGCACTCTGACGCCACCGGGATTGCCGGAGAAGAAGTTGAGCGTCCGCTCCTTCATCGTGAACGGAACCGCCGAGCCGTCTTCCGCCGTGACCTTCACGTCCTTGGTGGGCGTCTCCTGATCGAGCGTCAGTTTGACGGCGCCGACGCTGCCGCCGGAGACCTCGTAGCGGCGGAACGTCTCGGGCGCGACCCAGCGCAGCAGGTTGGCGAACAGCAGCGGCGTGGCGAGTTCGTAGCGCATGCCGGTGAGCACGGGATGAAAGCCGAGGACCACGATTTTGGGTTTACCGGGGCGCGCCACAATCACGGGACCGGCGGCGACTTCGCCCACTCGCCCATCGGTAGGCGCCACCTCGAAGACCTTGGTGTGATCGAGCTTGAAATCTTTGGTGTGCAGTCCAGCGGCGGCCGGATGTTCGGGGTCCCAGTGATTGAAGGCGGCCTGTTCCACCGTATTGCGCACGGGTATCGGCGAGCCGTTGGCGGGCGGATCGATCCAGATGGAATCGGCCTGCGGACGCGTGGGTGGAATGAAGCGATCGAGAATCACGAGTCCCTTATCGTCGGCGTGGTATTCTTCGGGGCGCCGGTAGACGGCGGCGACGCGCGGTGTGGCGGAGAGCACGGGGCGCAGCAACTCAGGCTGCGTGGAGTAGACCACCACGGGCAGCGTTGGCTGAGCAGGGAGTTCGAGTTCGACGTGATCGTCGTTGGGGTAGCTGTCGTGCGGCGAGAGGTGGACGCCGAGCATGCCGGCGGCGCTGGTGCGGTATTCGAACGACGCTTCGGATTCGGCTCCGGGGGCGAGGGTGAGCGGCTTCGAGCCGGCAGCGACACGGCCCGCTGTACCGGGCGGTCCGAAATCGAGCGCGAGACTGATGGTGTGCGAGCGCGTGCCGTAGTTGCGCACCGCCACATAGATTTCCCAGAGTTCGGAATCGGCGCCGCTGCGCCGCATGCCGACTTTGCGCAAGCCGACATTTTCCACGTTGTCCTGAATGGCGATGACGCGCAGGTTCTTCGGCAGGGTGGCAGCGCCGGGGTCGCGCGGAGCAGTACGCCCTGGTCCGATGAACGCGATTTCGCCGACGCGATGGCCGTCCTGTCCCTGAATGTGGCGCGCGAAAATCAACGCCTGATCCAGATTCAGCGCAGAGGAACCAGGCTGCGTGGCGGTGATGGCGGCTTCGACCTTCTTGCGGTCTTCTTCGAACGACGTGGCGGGCGTGGCCATGCCATCGGCGCGGACCAGCATGACGCGGTCACGCGCGGGCAGGGCTTTCAAGTACTGGCGGGCGCGATCGCGCGCCACATCCATGAGGGTGCGATTGCCGGAACGTCCCGCCATCCAGGCGGAGGAATCCAGCACGATGACGTGATCGCGGCCGGCCTGCGCGGGCGTGCCGAGGCGCAGTTGCGAAATGGCGAGGAGCAGCAGCGCCATGCTCAAGAGTTGCAGCAGGAGCGACCAGGGCTGCTGCACGCGGCGGCGGCGCGCGGCGACCGCGGGCTGTTGTGCGGCGATCCAGAACTGGAGGGTGGAGACGACAACTTTGCGGCGCGAGCGATCGAGCAGGTAGAGCGCGACGGAGATGGCCGAGATTCCGCCGAAGACCGCGAGGAATTGGAAGAGGGAGAGATTTAGGAAATACACTTGCGCCCTCCATCGGGGAGTACGGTTTGGGGAGGGTTACAATTCAACGCAGAGACGCAGAGATCGCAGAGAATGCGCAGAGAAAACCAACACAGGGTGCGGGTGGGAATCCATGCGATTTGACCGGGCCGCATTCGTCCAGTGGACCGATCAGATGCAAGGCGCTCCGCGTATTCCGTGTGGAGGCGTTGTCCGTTTTCTGTGGTTTTCTCTGCGCTTCCTCTGCGTTCTCTGCGCCTCTGCGTTGAAGGTCTGCTCCACATAACGACAGCCCTCATGCGATGCCCCGCACTCGAATCAGATCTCCGAAAATTACGCTTTCAAGCGATTGCGAAGTAGCAATGCCGGCATATCGACCGCCGCTGCGCA
>JBDTPR010000640.1:0-4229 GCA_039932635.1 Candidatus Solibacter sp. | reverse complement strand
GGACCGCGCCACCGAGCAGCAGATTCCCGGCAACCGTCCCAGCGCCTTCGGCAAGATCAAAGTCGGCGGCAAGAAGGACGGCACCATCACCGTGTGGCAATCCGACACCTGGGCCAGCGGCGGTGTCGGCGGAGGCGGCCAGCCTCCCTTGCCCTACGTCTACGCCAACATTCCCAACACGCGCCTCAACCACGTTTCTGTCTCGGTCAACGCCGGACCGTCGCAAGCCTGGCGCGCCCCCAACAATCAGCAGGCGAGCTTCCTCACCTGCTCGGCCATCGAGGACTTCGCGGCCAAAGCCGGCGTCGACCCCATGGTCGTCTTCGATAAGAACGCGGGCTACACCCCGCGCGCCGAACAGTATCGCTACCAACTCCAGAAGGCCGCCGAACTCTCCAACTGGAGCCAGCTGTGGAAGCCCCGCGGCTCGCAGACCGCGTCCGTCCGCCGCGGCCTCGGCATCGGCGTCAACGCGTGGGGCGGAGCGGGCCACGCCTGCACCTCCCGCATCACGATCAATCCCGATGGCTCCGTCGTGCTCGAACAGGGCACGCAGGATCTCGGCACCGGCACGCGCACCATCATGACGCAGGTCGCCGCCGAAACCCTGGGACTCTCCATGGGCCAGATCAAGCTGATCATCGGCGACAACAGCCTGCCTCCTGGCGGCAGTTCCGGCGGCTCCACTACCGTCGGCGGCGTTACCTCCGCCACCCGCAAAGCCGGCATCAACGCGCTCGCCAAACTCTTCGAAGCGGCGGCTCCGGCACTCGGTGCGCAGCCCGAGGAGTTGGAAGCTGTCGATGGCTTGGTCCGCGTCAAAGGCAATCCCAAAAAGAGCATGACCTGGGTCGCGGCCTGCAAGAAAATCGGCCCCGGCGGCAAGATCTCCGAGACCGGCGCAAATGAACCGCGCAACCCCATGGGCCTCAATTCCGGCGGCGCCGCGGGCGTACAGGTAGCCGACGTCAGCGTCGATATGGAAACCGGCCTGGTGAAGATCAACCGCTTCATCGCCGTGCAGGATTGCGGCCTCATCATCAACCCGCGCCTCGCCGAAAGCCAGATCTATGGCGCCATCATCATGGGCATCTCCACCGCACTCTACGAAGAGCGCATCATGGACGACACCACCGGCCGCATGATGAATTCCGACATGGAATTCTACAAGCTAGCCGGCATCAAGGACGTCGGCGATATCGTGGTGCACCTCGATATCCGCGAGGTCAACGACAAACGCGGCGTCATCGGGCTCGGCGAACCGCCGGCCATCGGCATCTGCGCCGCGGTCGGCAACGCGGTCTCTAACGCGGTGGGCGTACGCGTCGCCAACATGCCCATGTCACCCATGAACGTGTTGAACGCCCTCGAAGGGAGGAACGCATAATGCAGTCCTTTGCATACGCCAATCCGGCAACCGTTCAAGAGGCCGTGGCGCTGCTTTCCGCCAAATGGGGAGAGGCCGACGTGCTGGCCGGCGGCACCGACCTCCTCAGCCTCATGAAGGAACACCTTCACACGCCCAAACGCGTGGTCAACATTAAGAACATCAAAGAGCTCGAAGGCATCGCCAAAACCGACGCCGGGCTGCGCATCGGCGCCCTCGTCACCATGGACGAACTGGCCAAAAATGCCGACGTCAAGGCGGCCGCCAAATCGCTGGCCGACGCCGCCGCGGCCATCACGAGCCCGCAGATCCGCCACATGGGCACCGTGGGCGGCGATCTCTGCCAGCGCCCGCGCTGCTGGTATTACCGCCAGGGCTTCGGCCTACTCGCCATCAAGGATGGCAAGAGCCTCGTCCCCGCCGGAGCCAATCAGTTCCATGCCATCTTCGGCGGCGGACCTGCTTACTTCGTCAGCGCCTCCAGCCTCGGCCCCGCGCTAGTCTCGCTCGGCGCCAAGGTCAAACTGATGTCG
The DNA here is from genome assembly GCA_039932635.1 of Candidatus Solibacter sp. GTDB lineage: Bacteria > Acidobacteriota > Terriglobia > Bryobacterales > Bryobacteraceae > Solibacter. Next base: position 2,309 of record JBDTPR010000640.1, on the reverse strand, counting down.
TCCAAGGGGCCGCGCGAAGTCACCGCCGCCAACTTCTTCGTCGTGCCGCAGAACGATACCTCTCGCGAGATCGCCCTCCGCCCCGACGAAATCCTCACCGAGATCACCATCCCGGCGGCCGTCGTACGCTCCGCCACCTACGAAGTCCGTCAGAAGGAGGCGCTCGATTGGCCTCTGGCGACCGCCAGCGTGGCGCTGACCATGCGCGGCAACGTCGTGACGTCGGCCAAAATCGTGATGGGTCACGTCGCCGCCAAACCCTGGGATTCGCCCGAAGCCGCCAAATCGATCGTCGGGAAGGCCATCACCGCCGATACCGCCGAAGCCGCCGGCAAGGCCGCGGTCGCCGCCGCCCAACCGCTCAGCCAGAACGCTTATAAGGTGGCGCTGGCCAGAGTCGCCGTCAAACGCGCCCTCCTCGAGGCCGCGAAACAGAAGGCATAGTATGGCAACTAACATGGAACGCCCTGGCCTCACCAAGGTCAGCATGAACCGCTGCGAAAAGCTGCGCTGGAAGGGGATGTTCATCGATGCCGAATGGGATCCCACCATTCAGCATTGCAACGACCGCTCCTTCTGGTGCCAGCACACCTGGAACTGTCTCGGCCCCGACGGCAAGGTCGTCGACGAATTCGAGTGCAGTCCCGGCCGCCCCTGCTACGAACAGCTCTAACCGCGAGCGCTCCAATCACCGCGAGCGCCCCAATCACCGCGAGCGCCCCAATCACCGCGACCGCCCCAATCACCGCGACCGCCCCAATCGCCGCCGCCATCGCCCCAATCAGAGCCGCGACCGTGAGGGAGCGGTGCTTTATAATGTTCCTAGAGGGACTTACTGGGATGGAACTTCTGCGCACTGCCGCCATGCTTTCCGCGGCCGCCACACTTTCACTCGCTGCCGGCCTCCCCGCCAACAGCGTCTCCGGCAACTACATGGAAGCCCGCACCGCCGATGTCTTCACCGGCCCGTGCTTCGCCAACGGTGAGATCGACATCAACGGCAAGGAAGCCGTCTTCGGTTGGAAGATCAATAACGGCGCCTGGAAAGGCGTCAACGTCGCAGGCCTCGGCGTAGTCGGCGTAGTCAAATCCAAGTACACGCTGGGCAGCGTGAACCGTCCCGAAAATCCCGCCGTCGCCGTCCTCATCGTCGACAGCCGCGCCACCCCCGAACAGCGCGACGCCCTGGTCGCCTTCGCCAAATCTCAGACGCCCGACCTCCTGAAGAACATCGTCCAAATCAAGTCCGCGCCCATCGATCTCGTGGCGCAGGGAGGCAACATGCACGGCGGAGCGGCGCGCCTGACCGCGGGTTCGCTGGTCGAAATCGCCACCCGCGGCATGACCGAGGCCGACCACACCTGCGGCAACGAAGACATCTTCTATCCGCCTTTGACCAAGCTTGAACACGCCATGCCCGCCTACGCGCTGGAGAACTCCTACAAGGGCGATGGCCTCGACCAGACCTGGAGCCAGCGCTTCCGCCGCAGCAGTTTCGTCGGCACCTTCCAGAGCGCCGAGTAATTTGAAACACGGCGAAAAGTTGGCGCCCGTCGCGGCCGTGGTCAGCGCACTTTCGTGCATGGCCTGCTGCCTGCCCTTCGGCATCGCCGCCGCCGCCGGAGCCGCCGGACTCAGCGTCGTGCTCGAGCCCATACGCCCCTACCTGATGGCCGCATCCGGCGCGCTGATTCTCTTCGGCGTCTGGCAACTCTATAGCGGCGGGCGAACCTGTCAACGCCGCAGCCGCACCAGCATCGTAGTATTCTGGACGTGCGCGGCCATCGTCGTAGCCATGATCCTGGTCCCGCAACTCGTCGCGAACTTTTTGGCAGATCTGTGAAACGTAGCCTTATTATCCTCGCCGCCGTGGTCCTGAGCGCCGCCGCCTGGTATGCACTCTCGGGCCATCAGGCGCCCGCCGTGCAAGCTCCGCTCGCCAATATGGATCTCGCCGCCTTCCGCGGCGAATTCAATCGCGCCAGCGACCGTCCGCGCCTGATCGTGCTGCTCTCGCCCACTTGAACCACCTGTCTGCGGGGGTCCTCCGCAGTCCAACAGATTCTCGAACAGCACCGCGACCAGAAGATCGCAGTCTTCGCCGTGTGGGAACCGATGATTGTCACTGACTGGATGAGTCCCACCACTGGTGTGCTGGCGCGCCTCAAAGACGGACGCGCCCGGCAGTACTGGGATAAGGAGCATCTGCTCGCCAAGCGCATGTCCGCCGACGCCCGCGAACCGCAGCCCAAACCCGACTGCTGCACCAGCAACGGCATCCTATGGGATCTGGCGGCGCTCTATCCACC
>JBDTPR010000639.1:0-4237 GCA_039932635.1 Candidatus Solibacter sp. | reverse complement strand
ACTGGTAGAAATCCACGCACGGGTCCACTGTCGTATTCATCGCCGAAGCGTCGAGCCCGGATGCCGTTTTCTGCTGCGCGAAGGCGCATACGGCGAGGAGAGAAATGCCAACTGCAAGTGTGAACTTCATAATCATACCGGAAGTTCCGATTTTAGCGCAGGAAAGGGAAGGGTACACTAAGTGGTTTATGACAAGGCTCGCGATTCCCCTGTTGACCGTGCTGGCTTCGCTTCCGGCACTCGCCCAGAAACCCTTTGAATTCTGGCCCGGCGCCACCTATGACGCCAAGGTGCCGACCGTCCGGCAGGTGCTCGGCTACGACCCCGGCGACAAGGTCACCAACCACGCCGGACTCATCAAGTACATGGAAGCGCTGGCCGCCGCGCAGCCCTCCCACATGAAGATTTTCGAGTACGGCGAGAGTTGGGAGGGACGCAAGCTCATCTATGCCGCCGTCGGCTCCGAGGCCAATCTCCGCAAGCTCGCCGAAATCAAGAGCGGCATGATGCGCATCGCCGACCCGCGCAAGACGCCCGAGGCTGACGCCAGGAAAATCATCGCAGGACTCCCCGCCGTGGTGTGGCTCTCCTACGGCGTGCACGGCAACGAGATCTCTTCGCCCGATGCCGCACTGCTTACCGCCTACCACCTGCTTGCCGCGCGCAATGACAAGATCGTAGACGAGGTGCTGTCGAAAGTCCTCGTCCTCATCTGCCCCACGCAGAACCCCGACGGACGCGACCGCTTCGTCAATTACTTCGAACAATCGCGCGGACTGCTCCCGGACCCCAGCCCCAACGCCGCTGAGCGCAACGAGCCCTGGCCCGGCGGACGCGTCAATCACTACCTCTTCGATCTCAATCGTGATTGGCTCGGCCTCACCCAACCCGAGATCGCCAGCCAGGTGAAAGCGTTGCGCGAGTGGCTGCCCCTGGTCTACGTGGACCTCCACGAAATGAGCGGCGAGTCCACCTATTTCTTCACGCCTGAATCCGACCCATACAATCCACACCTCACCGGCAATCAGCGAACCAGCCTCATCGCCTTCGGCAAGAACAACGCGAAGTGGTTCGACAAGTACGGCTTCGATTACTTCACGCGCGAATCGTACGACGCCTTCTACCCCGGCTACGGCGCCAGTTGGCCGTTCTACTACGGCGCGCTGGCCATGACCTATGAGCAGGCGTCGGTGCGCGGACTGGTGTTGCGCCGTTCCGACGAGACCACGCTCGTCTATCGCGACACCGTCCGCCACCATTTCGTGGCCGCCGTGTCCACCCTGGAAACGGCCGCCGGCAATCGCGAAAAGCTGCTCAACGATTTCTATACCTACCGCGCCACGGCCATCGAAGAGGGCCGCAAAGAGGCCATCCAGGAGTACATCCTGCCCCGCGGCCGCGACGCCGGCGCCACCGATAAGCTTGCCGGAATCCTCATGGAGCACGGCGTCGAAGTCAACCGCGCCAAGGCCGCATTCAAGGTCGGCGACAAGGAATACGCCGCCGGCACGTACGTGGTCCCGATGGCGCAACCGTCCAAGCGTTTCATCCGTACTCTCCTCGATCCCGATACCAAGATGGATGCCAAGTTCGTTGCCGAAGAGGAGGCGCGCCGCAGACTGAAGCAGCGCACCGAAATCTACGATGTCACCGCGTGGTCGCTACCCTTGCTCTTCAACGTGGAAGCCATCGCCAACAGCACCGTGTCCACTGGCAGCTTCGAACCCGCGAAACCCGGGCGCATCGTACCCGGACAATTACACAACGCCGGCGCCAGCGTCGCGTACCTGGTGCCGTGGGGCAATCAGGCCGCCGGACGCCTGCTCACCGCGGCCTTGCGCGCCGACCTCAAGCCGCACACCAGCGACAAACCCTTCACGCAGGATGGCGTGAAATTCCCGGCCGGCAGTCTGATTTTCAAAGTCGCGTCCAACCCCGCAGCGCTCGGCGATCAGCTCGCGCGCCTCGCCCGCGAGACCGGCGCCGATGTGTACGGCGCCAATTCGGGCTGGATCGACGATGGCGTCAACTTCGGCAGCCGCTGGGTCTTCCCGGTGAAGAAGCCCGCCATCGCGATGGCATGGGACACGCCCTCGCAATCGGGCTCGGCGGGCGCTACGCGTTTCGTCATCGAGCGCCAGTATGGATATCCCGTGACGCCGATTCGCACCGCGCAGATCGGCACCGCCGACCTCTCCAAATTCCAGGTGCTCATCCTGCCCTCGGGTGGCAACTACGCGGGGATCCTCGGTCCGGTCGGCATCGAACGCGTCAAGAGTTGGGTGTCCGCGGGCGGGACGATCGTCGCGCTCGGCGACGCGGTCGGCTTCCTCGGCGACAGCCGCGTGGACCTGCTCGAACTCGTGCAGGAGAATGCCCTGCGCGAGGGCGACGAAAAGAAGCCCGCCGACAAGGACAAGGCATCGGGCCGCATTCCGGGCACCGCGATCGCTAGCGAAACCGAGTTCGAAAAGAATACGCGCGCCGGGGCCGAACTTCCCGACGACGTCCCCGGCGCCATCGCTCGTGCACGTGTGCGCCCCGACTATTGGCTCACGGCTGGCATGGGCGACACCGTCTACACGATGGTGGACGGCCGCGCTATCTTTTCGCCTGTGAAGGCCGACAAGGGCATCAACGCGGTCTACTTCGATGCGGCCGACAAGCTGGTGGCCAGCGGCCATCTCTGGGCGGAGAACAAAAAGCAGCTGGCCTTCAAACCGCTCGTGGTATCCGGCACCTCAGGCAGGGGCATCGTAGTCGGCTTCACGCAGGATCCCAACTTCCGGGCAATCGGAGACGGCATGAATATTCTCTTCTTGAACGCCATCTTCCGAGGTCCCGCCCATACCAGGTAGGCCAGGCGTCGGCCTAGCCGTTCTGCCATCGGGTGCGAACGCGCTGGGCCATACGTGCCGGGGCCCGCAAGATATCGCGAGACAGATTGGCCGCTTTGCGAACCGTGGCGTTTAACGAGGGGAACTCGATGGGCTGCATGGCGTACCGGGCCCAACGCTTGAGACTGGGGACCAGACGGCGCAAGGCTATCCTGGCGAGCATCAGGAATGCGACACCGAGTCCGAAGGCCAGCGGCTGAAGCCAGTTTTCCGCGAGGGGTCGCGCGTTGAATGGGGGATTGGGGCCGATGCCCATGTTATCGAAGTCTGGCGTAACCCAGAGCCCGGTCAGTTCCGGGAAAAGGCTGCGGAGCAGAGCGAAAACGAAGAATCCGAGGGCAATGCCGTAGCCGTAGATCGCGACGATCGCAATCGCGACGGCGTGGGCGGCGGTGACAACCCAGGCGCCAGCGCCGCGAAGAACGACGAGCGGAGATAGCCGGTGGTGCGACGTCACCAGCGCACCGCCGCAGTATTCGCGCGCGAGGTCTTCCGGAGAACCGAGCCTTTCCAAGATCTCGGGAATAGGCGTCCCGGAAACGCACATGCGTTCGTGGACGTGCGCGCGGATTTCATCCACGATGTCCTGCCGGATGGCCAGGGTCATTCCGGTGAGAGACATCTGGAAGCGGGCGATGTAAAGTTCCAGCGGGTCGTTCGTCATCCTCGAATCCTCTCTTGTGCTGCCGGCCGCAACGGCTCAATTAGTGCGTTGACGCCGGCGGTAAACTGTAACCAGACCTCGGCCATGCGGGTGGCCCGGTCGTGACCTTTACGGGTAAGCGAGTAGTACTTACGCGGATGCCCGGACTCGGATTCCACCCAAGAGGAAGTGACGAGACCGTCGTCGCGCAAGCGGTTCAGAATTGGATATACGGTGCCTTCGGAGAGAACCAGGTCGGAGGTTTTTTCGAGCATGCGGATGATTTCCAGACCATAGCTGCGCGCGGGGAACAGGGCGGCCAGCACCGCCATTTCGAGGCAGCCTTTGCGAAGCTGTGCTTCCCACTTTTCGTCGCTGTCTCCGCGGTGCTTCACTTCGCCGGGCAAGATACCTCGCAATGCATAGTATGATGCTACGCGAGATCTTTCAACGGGTCAAGCGTGTTTCACACTGCGAATCCTACTTCGCCACCGGAATCTGATCCACGATCTCTATCCCGAAGCCTTCCAGCGCCACGATCTTTCGCGGATGGTTGGTCAGCAGGCGAATCGTATGCAGCCCCAGATCGTTCAGTATCTGCGCTCCGATCCCGTGTTCGTGCTGTAACTGCCGCTGCCCGTCGGCGCCCTTCAGATGCATGAAATCCCGCCCGTGCCCCGCGATTCGCGGCAACCCG
>JBDTPR010000638.1:0-4240 GCA_039932635.1 Candidatus Solibacter sp. | reverse complement strand
GACTTCGAGGGCCACGTTGCCGGTGACCAGGAGGTAGAAGAGGGAGGAGTGGTCGCCCTCCTGGAAGATGAGTTCGCTGGGGGGGAAGGAGACCTGGCTGGCCATCGCGGAGAGCCGGGCGATGTGGTCGGGCCAGAATCCGTGGGTGAAGGGATGGGAGTGGAGGATGGCGGTGATTTCGACGCTCATAAACACCTCTGCTACGTGGTGGCGTGGTATTGCGCTACAACTCTATATTCAGACCTTTTAGTGTGTAATGCAAGCGGGGTTTGCCGCGGGCTGGTTTAGTCGGCTGGTTTGTGCTGTGTTTGCAATGGGTTAAAGGTCAAATTGGCTTTGTTCCTGCATTTTTGTTTTTTGGGGTGTGGATGGGGGCCGCGAGGGGTTCCCCAACGGCTTAAAGATAGCATCGAGCTGGGGTGGAGTCCGAAATTGCTGGGGGTTATGTGGCGGGCGGGGCGGGAGTTAGGAAATTCGAGTACGCGTGAGGGGGTGTAGGGGAATCCGGGCAAGGCGGGTCTTAGGAATGAGGAGAAGGGATGAACCCTCTAGCCGACGCCGCGTCCAGACATAAACGCAGGAGTCCGTGCACTTGGACGTTGCTGCTCTACGGCCTGTGCAGCGCGAACACGCTGGCTCAACCCCGGAACGAAATCGGAGTTCGCGTTGCGATCCCGGTTCGGGGGCCGATGGTTTCGGCAGGCACGGTGACGCTGGCTCCGGACTATAACCTTTTTGGTTCGACACCGCTCCACGTCTCGGTTGGCGCTTCCGCCTCCATTCCAATATTCCCCCGGGTGCGGCTTCGCCTGGAGCCGGGATATCAGCGCATTGGAATTACTACAAACGTCCTGATTGAAAGTGATTTTGGCGTGAACATTATCAAGCAAGGCACTGCGGCAAACAACTGGCGCCTGCCGATTCTGCTGGAAGGCGAGTTGGCGCGGCATGTTCGATTGGGAATCGGGCCCGCGGTGTCGATTGCGACGGGAGGCAGTTCGACTTTCGAACAGCGGTCTCCGTTCTTTAACACTAACCAGACCAGAGACGTGCCTCCGGACAAGGGCAGACTTTTCGGGATCGTGGCGGGAGCGGAGTTTCCGTATCGCCTTGGGCCAGTCATCGTGGCGCCGGAAATCCGGTATTACCGTTGGACGGGGAAGCATTATGGCGGGATATCGGCAATGGATGAGGTGATTGCCGGCTTCGCGATTCGACGTTAACCCGGCGGTTTGGCAGCCGTTGCGGATTGCGCCTGCGCGAAGGCATGAACCCGGCCGACCGCGGTCACGACGACCTGCCCTTGGGGATCCGCGGCAGGATTCACCGGCACGAACAGCTCTGTGCGCTCTCGTCTTGCGAGCACATTCATTGCGGTCAACACCCGCATCATCCAGATTGCCGCGCGAACGTCGGCGCACTCCACGCCCAGCCAACCGCAATAGCGGCGGCTGGAAACCGCAAGGCCCGTCAGGGTATGGATCTCGCCCGCCATCGCCCGATAGAGATTGTCGTGTGCCTCCACGGTGCAATCCACGCCCTCTCGCGCAGGCTGGATGAGCGGAGACTCCGTCGCCATTTGTGCGAAGCACTTTCCGATCTCTTCCTTCTGCGCGCGCCACATGTGCCCAAGCCAGTAATGCGAGGTCTTTGTGATGGCCGTGATTACGTTCTTGATCTCCTTCTCAATGCGGTATTGCGGTCCCGCGGGAACGTCGAGCATGGCGCCTTCCATACGGCAGGAAATGTTCTCCATGGTCACCGCCCTGAGCAGCCATTCCGCCATGACAGGGTCGACGCAGTTCAGCCGCACCCAACCCGGCCGGCCCGGCCCGACCACGGTGATGTCGCTTGCCAGCCGAAGGCCGCGGGAGATTTCCTCCACGACGTTGCGGTACTGCTCCGGATGCTCCTCGATTTCGGCCGCCGAAGCCGGCTCCAACAGCATCCCCTTGTGCGGCGGACCGCCCGCCATTGCCAGATCGCAAAAACTCTCCCAAATGTCCCCCCAGGCGACCCGCCCATCGGCTCCATACTTCAGCGCGGCAGACCCCATGGAAACGGGCTCCAGCTCCTCGTACCGTTCCTGATACTCCTCGGGCAGAATGGTCCTCAAACGGAGTTGTAAAGCGCGAAATGCAACTTGCTCTTCGCTGTTCATCTTTCGGATTTTGGCCAGGACGTTTGAGGTCGAATCCAGAAAACGAGAGATGCTAGTTCTTACCATGCGTGACCTCACTTCCACCGTTAGGATGTTTGCCTCGGGATCGTCCAGGAAAACTCTGTATCACGATAATAGGAAACGTATCACATTCCAGCCCGCGAATTGTCTAAACGTATTACGTAGGCAGGCAAGGGATCGGATGAGTAGAGTTTTCATAGCTTCGACGTGGTGCTAGTTCTTCTGCGCGGGAAACTCGCGTTCGACCGTGGAGTGCTTTCGGGCGCACTCGCGAGCGGTGAAGAACGGCGGCAAACGGTCAGGCAGAACTGCCGGCGTGCTGCGGGTTCGGTTGCTTCAGTCGTGCCAAGCCCCAATTAGCGATTTGTGCAGCGCTTCACCGGGGGCGAAACCGTTGGCGCAAATCATAGGAAATCTGCGAAAGTTCGGTTGCATAATGAAGGCTAGTGGGCTATGGCTGCATCAAGTCCTCTTGACGGTTGGACGGTTTGGGAAGCTGACGGCAAACCGGTTAGCATCCGGCTGAGCCCGGGTGTGGTGGGGCGTCTCGGTCTGGCCGTCCGGCAGGGGCCTACGAAACTCCCCCTGGGGAGCCAGGAAACCGGCGGACTTCTGATCGGTTCCAGAACAAAAACGTGTAACCCGGCGGTGGTGCAGGTGTACGATTTCGAGCCCGTGAAATCGGAGCACGCTGCCGGGCCTTCGTACCTGCTCTCCGACCGGGACCGCCTCCTGCTGGCAGCGAGAATTGCGGCTCACGAGGCGACCTGCAAGAATTCCTCCATCGTCGGCATTTATCGAAGTCACACGCGCCCGGATTTCGCGATCACAGAGGAGGATGCCGACCTCTTTTCCACTTACTTTAATAACGCGTCGGACGTCTTCCTCCTCATCAAGCCCGATGAAGACGGGTCTCTCACCGGCGGCTTCATTATTCGGGAGAGCGGAGCCGTGGTTTCCAAGAGTCCTTATGTGCAATTCCCGCTGCAGGGAAAGCGTGTCGCGCAAGCAGCTCCCGCGACGGAGTTGATGATTCAGCCGCTGGCCGTTCGGACGGTACAACCCACGGCCCTGCGAAGGACTGCTGCGCAGGCGACTTTCTGGCTGCCGGCCGTGGGGCTGATCGTGCTGGCTGTCGCCCTGTATTGGGGAATTCCGAGCCGTGTTCCGGGTTCCAGCGCGGCGAAGCCGGCGTCCACTACCGGACTGCCATCGCCCTCCCTCGACGTTGCGTTCAACGGCAACAGGCTCCGACTGTCCTGGGACCATCGAATCGCGACGCGGGCCGATCGCGGCGTCGTATGGATTAAGGACGGGGCGGAGACGCTGCGGTTGGATCTGGATGCGAAGCAATTGGCCGATGGCAGCGTGGTTTACTGGCCCAAGCACAGCGATGTGGAGTTCCGTTTCGAAGCGCTTTCGCAGGGCGCCAGCATGACGGCATCGGTGCGCGCGATCGGCAGGCCGGCCGAGGCGGCGGTCGTTCCAGCAACGGCCGCGGCGGCGCCGGTCGCTCCGAAAACGCTGCACGAGAACCTGACCGCGGACTATGGCTTTGCGCCCGTGCGGCCGCATCGCAATGCAATCGGGACGGCTTCTCGCCAGGTGCTCCGCACGGTTGAGGTGAGTCGTGAGGAACCTGGTCCGACTACCGCGATCGCATTGCCGGATGCTCCGGCGATACAGCCCATCGTTGCGACTCCTCCTTCGGTGGCGTTTCTAGGCACCGTCGCGCCGGACAACAGACCGGGCGGTGGAGAGTTACCTGTCCGGGTAAGCGTGGAGCCTTTGGCGACTTCGCGCCGGAGCTTTCCTGCCCTTCTGCGTCGCTCCGTGCAGTCGGATTACGTTCCGCCTGCCGTACTCCGCGATCCGGGCCTGCTCAATCCTCCGCATCGCAGCGTTGCCCGGGATGTGAATATCGACGTGAAGGTTTATGTCAATCCTGCGGGGAAGGTGGAGTTCTCGGAGGTGCTCTCGAAGGTGACGGAGGCCAACCGCGAGCTCGCGGCACTGGCTGTGTTTTCGGCGCGGCGATGGGAGTTTGTTCCCGCCCGT
>JBDTPR010000637.1:0-4244 GCA_039932635.1 Candidatus Solibacter sp. | reverse complement strand
CGTCCGGCAGCCCAACCGCAACAGGTCCCGGATCTCCGCCATCAGCGCGCGCAGCCCTCCGGCGTAGTAAAAATCCTCCATAAGGAAAGCGCCGGACGGGCGGATATTGGCAAGCACCGGCGCGCACCGGGAGATCCGGTCGAACTCCGCCAACTCCAAAGTGTAACCGCACCGCCGGGCGAGGGCCACCAGGTGAATGATGGCGTTGGTGGAGCCGCCGAGCGCCATATCGACGACGATCGCGTTTTCAAAGGCCTCCGGTGTCATCAACTCGCCGGGCGTGAGATTTTCCCATACCATTCCGACAATTCGTTCCCCCGTGGCCGTGGACAGGCGCAAGTGGCGCGAATCCGCCGCCGGGATGGAAGAGGCCCCCGGCAGCGTAAAACCGAGCGCCTCTGCCAGTGCGGTCATGGTGGCCGCGGTGCCCATCGTCATGCAGAACCCTGGGGAACGGGCGATTCCTTCTTCCATGGACGCCCACTCTTCCTGGCTAATTGTTCCCGCGCAACGCTCGGTCCAGAACTTCCAAACGTCGGTGCCGCTGCCGAGTGGCTTGCCTTTCCAGTTGCCGCGCAACATGGGGCCGGCCGGAAGGTAGATGGCCGGAAGGTTGGCGCTGATGGCCCCCATAAGAAGCCCGGGGGTCGTCTTATCGCAACCGCCTATCAGCACCGCGCCATCGAACGGCAGGCTGCGGAGCGCTTCCTCGGTTTCCATGGCCAAGAGATTCCGGTACAGCATGGGACTCGGCTTCACGTAGGTCTCCGCGATAGAGAACGCTGGGAACTCGACCGGAAATCCGCCCGCTTTCCAGACGCCGCGTTTGACCAGTTCGGCCCTTTCGCGTAAATGCGCGTGGCACGGCGTGATTTCGCTCCAAGTATTGACGATTGCGATGACCGGACGTCCGGTGAAATCCTCATCGGTGTGCCCGAGCTGCTTCATACGCGAGCGATGACTGAAGCCGCGCATGTCGTCGCGTCCGAACCAGCGATAGCTCCGCAGATCTTCCGGCTTACGCTTTGGCGGCATGGGTCATTCTCTTGGAATTAGGTATAGGGGACCTCGGCGCCTGGATCCTGGTGGCGAGCAGTCCGGCGCAGAACATGCATCCCGCGAGAAACCACAGACCGGCGGTGAAGCTTCCGGTGGAGGTCCTCAGATACCCGAAAAGATAGGGGCCCACGAAGCCGCCCAGATTGCCGAGCGAGTTGATGATGCCGACCGAAGCCGCTGCTGCGTCCTTGCCTAGGAAGCCAGTGGGGAGCGTCCAGAACACGGGCAGATATGCCTGCCCCACAAATCCCGCGAGGCCGAAGAACGTAATTGCCAGGGCAACGCGATCACCTGCCAGAATCGCACAAAACCAGGCCGTGGCTGTCAGTAGAATGGGAAGAGCGGTGTGCCACCGCCGCTCACCCGTGCGCCGCGAAGACAGGCCGTTCCAAAGGATGCCGCATACGCTCAGGAGGTATGGCGTCATGGTTACCAGGGTTTTCACGGTCACCGACATGCCCTTCATATTTTCCGTGATGGACGGCAGGAAATAAATCATCGCCTGGTTGCCGGTCACAATCAGGAAAAATACCGTGCCCAGCAGCAGGGTCGATGGATCGCGAAAGGCCAGCCAGAAGCGGACTCGTCCCGCCGCCACCTTGCCGGCTTCTTCGCGGCTGAGTTCCGCGGCAAGCCAACGCTTCTCGTCGTCGGGCATCCACTCCGCCTGGTGCGGACGGTCCGTCAGATAAAGGAGCGTGACAACGCCAAGGATTATCGCGGGGCCGCCTTCGATCAGGAAGACCCACCGCCAACCTGCCCAACCCGCCCAGTGGACATTTTCCACGATCCAGCGGGAGACGGGCAATCCGATGGCTATTGCGAGAGGCTGAGCGATCATGAACCAGGCTTTGGCAAAGGCGCGATCCTCCACGCGGAACCAATGCGAAAGGTAGACGATCACTCCGGGAAAGAAGCCTGCCTCCGCCACTCCCAGCAAAAAACGCAACCAATAGAACTGCTTCACAAGAGCGGCGCCGCCAAACAGACGCGTTCCGAGAAACGCCATCAGACAAGCTGCTATGCCCCAGGAAATCATGATACGGGCGAGCCATTTGCGGGCGCTCCATCTTTCGACGATCAGGGTGCCCGGTATTTCCAGAAGCACGTAGCCGAGAAAGAAAATGCCCGCGCCCAGGCCGATCGTGGCATCGCTGAAGCCAAGGTCGCGCTGCATCTGGAGCTTGGCGATTCCCAGATTGGCGCGGTCGATGTACGCGACGATGTAGACGAGCGAGAGGAACGGGAGGATGCGGCGCGCCACGCGGCGGCGCGCGCGTTCAGCGACATCGCTCACCGCCGCGAGTTCCCCGTCTTGGCGCGAGGGCATGAGTTCTCCCTCAGGAGCGCTCCCTCGTGGACGCGAGAAATTCACGCACGGTGGGTCCCAGCAGCGCCTCCATGACGATCATGATATACCGCGCGCCGCGCTTCTTCCAATGGAGTGCCGCGGCTGCGTTGGGAACCATAATCCCGAGGGCCTTGTCCGTGGGCGTGACGGCCTGCACGATGGCTTCAAAGGCGGCCTCCACTTTGGGATGATTCAACTCGCCCGGACAGCCGAGGGAGAGCGAAAGATCCGCCGGACCGATGAAGATCACATCGGCGTCCGGAGCGCGGAGTATCCCAGGCAACTGAGCGATACTGGCTGCCGTCTCGATCTGAAGGATAACCAGAGTTTCGCGATTGGCGGCCGCCACATGATCGCGAAAATGAAATCCGGCCTGCTGCCCGTAGTTGGCCGCGCGCGCGGCGGCAAGGCCGCGCTCCCCGTCAGGTGGGTACTTCACGGCCTGCACCGCGGCGCGGGCCGCCGCTTCCGAGTTGATCATGGGAAACTGTACGCCCTGCATCCCTGTATCCAGAAACTGTCCGGCCAGGCCTGGCTGATTGGCGGGAATGCGGACGATGGGCGTAACGTCGCGCAGCTCGCAGACACGCGCTAGATTCTCGCACTCGCGAGAAGAGAGTGGAGTGTGCTCGCCGTCGAAGAGCAGGTAGTCCCATCCGTAGTGGCCCAGCACTTCAGCCAGGCCTGGATCGGCATGCCGGGTGTAGCAGCCAATCACGGTTTCACCGGCCTTCAGCTTCGCTTTGGTTTGGTTGACGCCCATGATGGATGGCGCCGCGGGACAGACCGCCCTCAAGGAGGGGACCGTTGCGCGGGGCGGAAGGTCAGATGTTCTGCAGGCGCGCAGCCGAGTCGCCAAAGCGATCGAGCTTGATTCCCATGCGGTCCATTAGGGACAGGTATAGCGAACACATTTTGCGATTCTCGTCGCCGGCCTGAGTGTAGTCCAAGGTGCGCCCTGTCTCCAAAGCGCCGCCCAAGCCTCCCGCCAGGACCAGCGGCAAGCGCGTATTATCGTGCTTCCGGCCGATCCACAGGTTGGAGAGGAACATCAGGCATGAATTGTCCAGAACGGTACCGGCGCCCTCCGGCATCGAATCCAGCTTGCTCGCCAGATAGGCGAACTGGCTGACGTGGAAACGGGTGATCCGCTCGTAGCCGTCCGACGCGTTGTTATGCGACGCGGAGTGGTGCCCCTCGCGAACCTCGAGAAACGGGTAGTACATCGCCGAGAGATCCCGCGAGATCAGCAGCGAGGCCACGCGGGTTTTGTCGGTCTGGAAGGCGATTGCGATGATGTCGCACATGAGGCGGGCGTGGTCGCGAAGGTCGTCTGGAAGGCCGTTGGCCGGCCGCTCCATGGTGAACACCGGACGATTTTTCTTTTTCGCCGCGTCCTCCGCCTTCTCCTTGTGCTGGCGCATTCCGTCGACGCGTTTTTCAACCTCGCGGACGCTGGTCAGATATTCATCCACCTTGCGCTTATCCGCCGAACTGATGCGGCCGCTCAACTGTTGGACCCTGTCCATTACGCGGTCCAGAATGCTGACGTTCAGGGCGCTCCCGCGATTCTCAAACAGGCTGTCGAAGGCGAGCGAAGGGTAAACCTCGTTGGGTACCGGCGAATCCGGACTCTGCCAGGAGATATGCGAACTGTAGGCCATCGAGAAATTTGACTCGTGGTAACCGGTCATTGGCTGCTCGCACGCCAGCACCAGGCTGGGCTGCAGAGTATCCTGGCCGGTCCTACTGGCAATCATCTGATCGACCGTGATTCCCGCGCGAATCACCGGGCCGCGCAGAATGGTGGCGCCGGAAAGCAGGCTGCCCGTCT
>JBDTPR010000636.1:0-4244 GCA_039932635.1 Candidatus Solibacter sp. | reverse complement strand
GTAACATCCGGCCGTATGGTGCCGGTCACGCCCGTGCCTTTCACGGCGGAGACGTATACGGGTGAAAGCGGCAGGCCACTGCCCATGTTGATGTTGGTGATCAGAGTCCAGCCCTTGACCGCCACACCCTTCCAGCCGTGCAGCATGGCGCCGCCCTTGGGTCCGACGCCCGAGGAATACTGCGATTGGATGGTCACCAGGTGCCGCTGGTCGAAATTCGAAGGACCGCGTTCGGCGCTGAGATCGAGCCAGTTCTGCGCGATCATACTGTTGCTCTGTCCGCGCCCGCCCAGGATGGCGTTGTCATAAGAACGCGAGTAAGTGTACTGGCCGGTGGCAGTAACTCCGCTATGCAGGCGGCGGCGCAATTGGAAGGTGCCGGCCTCGCGCGTGGAGTTCCCGTTCGACGCCATGTAAGTGTAGCCCGAGAGGCACGAGGGGCAGGGATCCACCGCGCCGGCCGGATAGGTATTCGGCAGGTAAGCCTGCACCGCACGAGTTCCTTTGATGCCGTTGTATGTGGCGGTGGCTACCAGCGCTTTGGGCAGATCCATCTGCGCCGAAACCTGCCAGTTTTGCGCGTTGCCGATGCGGAAGTCCGGGTCGATCGCGAAGGTGTTGACGGTGGTGCCGGGGGTGGTTTTAAAGCCGTTCGCCAGGGTCAGCGGATTGTCCACCGAATTCTGCACACTCAAGCTCTTGGAGAGCGGCGATTGCTGCGCCATCTGCTGCGCGATGGTGTTGTAGACCGAGGTGTTGTAGCTGATGCTGTAGCCGGCGCGGACGAGCAGCGACGAGCCGAAGATGGGCCGCCAGGAGAGCGCCAGACGGGGCTGTATGCCGGTCTTGGTGGGCCGTACCAGGGAATCGGGATAGTGCCGGCCGGTCACCTTGCCGGTGGGATCGTTGGCCACCACGGGCGCCTGATTGGTGAAGCCGTTGGCGATATCCAGATTGACCAGGCGGCCGTATTTCTCGACGATCGGGCTGGAGTATTCCCAGCGCGCGCCAAGGTTCAGGGTGAGGCCCGGGCCGACGCGCCAATCGTCAGTGAAGTAGCCGTCGTAGGAGGTGGTGCGGAAGTACTTGTCGGCGTTGCCGAAGGCGATGGCCGCGGTGTCGGGCGTGCCGATCAGGAAATCGGCGAAATCGCTGCCGGTGAAGGTGGTGCCGGTTCCGCTGGTGGTCCCCTGGGTGGCCGCGCCGGTGAAGCCGAAGGTGCCGCGGGCGTTTTGCTGGCCGAGGAAGTTGAGCTGGATACGGCGCACGTCGCCGCCCATGGTGATGTTATGCGGGCGCTTGAGCCACATCATCTGATAGCCCAGCGCACTGGTCTGATTGCGGATGAAGTTGGCCTGACCGGTGTTGAGGCCGGCATACCCGGTGGAGAAACTCAGGGCGGGAGGGCCCCAGTTCACGGGATCCTGATTGTTGCCCGTGATCCCGGCGTCGCCAGACACATTGACCTGGTTGGCAAAGAACGGGGTATCGCGGATCGACTGGCGGCTATAAGTCGCGGTCGCGGTGCCGAAGAGAGTGCGGTTGAACGTATGCCGCCAACTCAGGTTCAGGTTGATGCCCTGGGTGCGATTTTCGTCCGTGAAGTGGAAGAAATTGGGGTTGTTGTTGCTGGTGCGCTGATACCCCATGCTGCCGTTGAGTGAGTTCTTCTGGCCGAAGTTCTTATTGATGCGCGTCTGTAGGGCATCGGTATCGGCGAGGCTGATCAGCGGAATCTGATAGTTGTAATTCAGCGAATTGAAGTTAGGCGTGGGGTAATAGGCGAGCAGGCTCTTGGCTTGGGCTGAAATGCGATTGGTGGGAATGATGTTACCGGGGAACGGCGCGCCGGTAGCCGGGTCGATCACCGTGATCTGTTGGCCCAGCCGGTTTAGCGTTTTGGAGAGATCTCCCGTGCGCTCGGCCTCGGTGGGCATCAGCGTGGTCTGCGTGCTGGCGTTGCGATTCCGGCTGCCCTGGTAGTTCACGAAGAAGTTGCCGTTATTGGTGCGGAACACGTGCGGAATCGCCAGCGGGCCGCCGAAGGAAGCGCCGAAACGTATGCGGTTATAAGCGGGCTGGGGCGTGTCCTGGCCGGTGAGGGAGAAGTTGCGTGCGTTGAGCCACGAGTTATCCACCACCGACATCACATCGCCGCGATAGCCGGAACCCGGACCTTTGCGAAAGTTGCCGATGGCGCGGCGTTCCACGCCATTGCTGACGCTGCCGTTGACCAGCAGGGCGTCGCTCGCGCCGCTAGAGGCGCTGGCCTCGTCGATGCCGCCGCCTGCCGGCGGAGGGGGCGGATCGTTGGCGGGCGCGGCACTGGAAGCGTTCAAATTGGCGCGCTGGAAGCCCGGGCGGGCATTCGCCGTGGCCGTGGCCGCGGCAACCTGCGCCGCCTTGGAGCCCGGCTTGGGCGCCTTGCCGTTGGTCTTCGCCGGAGCCGCGATGGAAGGGGTGCTGGCGGCAGCTGTCGCCGGAGTTGCCGTCGCGGGAACCGCCGTGGCAGGAGTGCCGGTCGTGGCCGCTGGAGCCGTCGGCAGGCTCGCGGGGGGCGGCGCCGAGTTCTTGATGTCGTCGAACGCCATCAGTTTCAGCTCCCATTCGGGGCTCGGGGCGTTGGCGGCGGACGCTACTTCCATCTTCAGAGTGGTGAAGCAGAGCATCTCCACCTGCATGTTCCAGACGCCTTCGGGCAGGTCCGCAAAGCTGTAGATGCCGCCCGGATCGGTGATCGCCACCATCTTTTTGTCGCCCATGGTGGCGGTAACGGTTGCGCCGGGTACCGGCAAGCCGGCGAATTTCACCACGCCATGGTGCTCCGAGGCTGCTAGCGGCCGTGCCGCGACAGCAGCCAAGGTCAAGTAAATAAAGAATTTTAGGATTTGTTTCCGTGCCATGCGGTTCTCAGTAGAGACGTTTCCCGGGAGCGAACATTAGCGACCCAAAACAAGCTCGCGTCCGTTTCACTGTATGACGAAGTTAGACGCCATTCCGTTCGTTCAAGTTTGCGACTATTTGCGTAGTACCGCCAACTGTGCCCGGGAGGCACACTTTTCCCGGCAAGTTCTGCTTCCTCATATCCTTGGAAACGACGCCGTCCCTCGATTTGTGACAGATCTGTAGCTGAAAATCAGTTCTCGACGGGGACTTTTTCGGCGTGGTCGACGATCAGCATGTCGACCGGCGCGCGCCGCGCTTCCAGCCGTAGTCCGAGTTGGTCCTGTAGTGCCCGTGCCAGCGAGGGACCGACCGAACTCTCCGGGATGACCCCATCCACGGGTGCGGCGGGCGCCTCATCAAGTGCGTACGTCATAGTAAAGGTATAGAAACCCTTGAGCCCGGTCATATCGAGCACCGGACGCGACATTTGCCTGGAGAGTACTTCTACCAGATTGCGCATGGGGACGGCTACGCCTTCCAATGCGCCCTTGGAAAGCGAGGTGCTGGAACGGCCGAACTCGACCTCCTTCAGCTTGGAGTTGGCTTTGTCCACCAGGAGGGCGTAAACCGGCATTTCCTTGGGTTCGCGGTGGAGCGTGACCTTGAAGCGCTCCGCCAGCAGATTCTGGATCATCACCAGCACGCCGTCGCGCGTGGCGCCGTTGGGGATGGTTGCGGTGATATCGAAAATCTCCGAGGCCAGCCAGTCGGGTCCGGAAATCTGATAATCCTTCACCTGATAGGCCTCGTAGAGCAGTTTCTTGAGGCTGACGTTGGTCATGGTGACGCGGCCCGCGGCGAGTTGCATCGAAGAATTGCCGCTTTGGCCGGGAGGCGGCGTGGCGCGCTTCACGCTGGCGACATCGAAATGCGTCGGTCCCGGGGAGGCGCCGGCGACGACACGTTTCAGATAGATGGGTTGGGTGCCGGAGCCGGTGTTGAGTTCGCCTCGAAGTTCGTCACTGTTTAGCGTGAGAGTTATCTGGAACGATCCGATCTTGAAACTGGCGCGATTGCCATCCACCGTGCCGTTGTTGAAGGAGAGCTGCTGGTCCTTTGCCGTGGGGCCTCCGGTGCCCGATAACTTGGCGCCGTCCTGCGTGAGGATGAGATACATGGGAGCGCTGGCCCAGTTGCCAGTGAAGTCGGCTGCCTGTGCGCTTAGAGACAGCAGCATTGCGAGGAGTATCAGACGCATAGTGATCCTTGCGGGATAGGACGATGTCTGGCGTGGAAATGTTCCCGGCCGGCACATGGCAAGCTTCCGGCCAAGCTTCCGGCCTGCGGCCGGTGTACCG
>JBDTPR010000635.1:0-4251 GCA_039932635.1 Candidatus Solibacter sp. | reverse complement strand
AACCCGCGTACCATTATTCTTTCGCTCTGCCGGGCGGCACTGCGGGTGTGCGCCTCATCGTCACGGACAATGTAGCAGCCGGTGGTGGAACGATCGGCGCCGCCGGCACCGACCGCGTTGACACCGTGACCATCTCCGGCGTTGTGGCGGGTGTTCCCGAACCGGCGTCGCTCGGCCTCGCGCTAGTGGGACTGGCTGGATTAGTGATGGGTTCCCGCCGCCGCGTGGCTCATTAATTCACGAGCAAGGTCGCCCAGCCCCCGGTCCGGGTGGAGGGAAGGCACAGGCAGGCAATCCCGGGGCTGGGAAAGCGCGCGGCGATCCCGCGAAACTGGTGATGTGTCGAAGGCCGCTGAATTTCAAAAGGGGTTCAACGGTTTCTATCGCGTAAGGCGAGATCTGGCATGGCGTTCCGCCTACTAGCCTTGATGGAGGGCGGCAAGCATGCGGACTGGGGGTTTGCGCGGTTCTCCACCGATTCCATCGCGAGACGGGCAATGTAGAAGCGTCTTTTGCGAGTAAACTGTGGCGACCCTCGATCTATCGAAGCCCGTGATTGACTCCGTTGTCCTCTCCCACTTCGGTCTCAAGCTGCCTCCGGCTTATTCGATTGAGGGGCAAGGAAGGATTGCAGGTATTTACCGAGGCCTCGCTGCGCATCACGCCGAACTCGCCGCCAGTCCGTTGGGCAGCATGATCCGAGAACTCTTCGATCAGAAATATTCGAAAACGAACCTGACTCCCCTGAAAAAGGTGGATCTGGTGCTTTGCAGATAAGGCCCCGCGACACCTGATACGCGACCCTGCACATCCCGGCGCAGTCGGGAGTACGAATCGGATCTCGCAATACTCACAATACTCAGAATACCCCCGAAGTGATCGATCCGATTTGTCTGTTGACGACTGAAATCGGCAACTGGTATTCAGTGGGCAGTATGAGTATCTCTCCGGCACCTCCTGAAGTCCAAACCTGGCCGATCGATCGCCTGGTCTTCTACGCGCGCAATCCCCGCAAGAACGACGCCGTCGTGGATCGCATGTGCGCTTCGATTCGCGAGTTCGGGTTCAAGATCCCAGTCCTCGCGCGCAGCGACGGTGAAGTTGTCGATGGGCACCTGCGGCTCAAAGCTGCCAAGAAACTCCGCATCACCGAAGTGCCGGTGATCCTCTGCGATGAATGGTCGGCAGCTCAAGTGAAGGCATTCCGCTTGATGGTGAATCGCTCCGTCGCCTGGGCCGCCTGGGATGACGAATTACTCGGATTGGAGTTGCAGGATCTCAACGCCGCCGATTTCGATCTCAGCCTCACTGGATTCGATCCCAAGGAAATCGATGATCTGCTGCTCCCTCCTGCCGACGACGAGGCCGCCAACGCTGTGCCGCCGGTCCCCGAGATCCCGGCATCCCGGACTGGCGACGTGTGGCTCTGCGGGAAGCATCGCGTCCTTTGCGGAAGTTCCACGAGCGCTGAGGATGTGGCGAAGCTCCTGGGAGATCGCAAGCCGGCGCTCATGGTCACCGACCCGCCGTACGGGATCGAGCTCGAATCTGAATGGCGGGATCGTGCCGGCCTGAACGGGTGTGGACCCGCTGAGGCCAGCTACATGAAGCAGCGCACCGCCGGCCACACGGAGACCACCATCTCTGGCGATACGCGCGCAGACTGGAGCGAAGCGTTCGAACTGGTGCCAAACCCCAAATCCTCTGGGGCCCTCTCCTCCTAATAAAACCCGACAAACCTGACAAATCGGGTCCAAGTTATTGAAAGCGTGGAGCAACCATATGTCGGGTAGCTCCAAAAACCCGACAACAAACCCGGCATATTGCCGTCTCAAAACCGACAAAAAGACGCTCTGAAGAGATGGGATCTTCTCACCGGAACCATCACGGCGCGTTCAAACGTGATTATCAAAACAGCTTTAGTTTGTTGTTCATGATATAGGGTATCCATGAACTACCGACTCGTTTTTTCACTCGTCGGCCTGGGCTTTTGTCTACCCTATGCTGAAGCCGCTGTGATCACATTTGATACCGTTGCCGACGGCACGGTCGTAAACTCAATGTACTCAGGAGTAACGTTCACAAATCCGATTGGTGGCGATATCTATGCCAGAGATCAAGGAAGCTTTGCCCCGTCTCCACCTAATGTAGTCTCGGTCGTTCCTCCGTTCGGTTCGGGTTTACCAACACAATCGGTTTTTGCCTTTTTCGATGCATTAGAGGGTGCGGTGCAAGCTGCGTTTTCAACGCCGCAGTCGGTCGTTAGCATTAATGCAAGCCCTGTTTCACCTCTTGAATTCCTCGGAAACCTTGTGAACCGTCCGTTTTTGGAAGCGTATGCTTCCAACAACACTTTTCTTGGCAGGGTATTATACGCAGGTCCTCTACCCACAACAGCCGCATTTACAGTGGGACCGACGGAGATTCTGACGTTTACCTCGGCTTCAAACAACATCGCGTACGTCCGCTTTTCATCCCAAACCAGCCAAAGTTCAATCCGAACGTTTGGTCTGTTCGACAACCTCACCTTCACCGCGACGGCCGTTCCTGAACCGTCTTCGATTCTGCTCATCGCGACCGGCATTGTCGCGGCGGTGGTGCGAAAGAAGCACGGCGGCACACGAGACGTGAGCAAGGGCTGAACCTAAGGTAGTCTCTATTCCTTCTATTCCGGTTGCCGCCAGAAAATGAAGCTCGATAACTGTCGGAGCTGGATCGGCCTGGTGCGTAAAGGAAAGGGAAGGGGACGAGGCGAATTCCTCGCTGAGCGAAACTGCCCGGAGATTTGCTGAACGGACGCCACGATCTCCCACTGCGTGACCTGGTCCACCGCATTGATGTGATAGATGCCCTTGCGACCATCTTGATCGCCCTGATGCACGGTGTCGATGCGCAAGTATCCCGGTGTGCCGTGCGGCTGCGGTTTGCGCCGCTCCCCGATCGGGATCGGCGTGGGCCGCGTCGGCTGGTAACTCGTATTGCGTTTGCGATAAGCCGCCGAGTTGCGCAGTCGGTAGAGGTGCGCCACCGAAAGTACCGCCAAGCGAACGTAAGCCCCTTGCCCATATTCTTCGTACTCGCGCTCCAGAATTCGCCGTGTCGCCGGCCCGCTCAGGTTCCCATGAGCTTTGTCGACGTACGCCAGCAGGTCCACATCGCCAGCTGTGTATTGCGTGGCGAACTTTGTCCGCTGATAAACCGCCGCCTTCACCTGCCCCGTCGTGCTGTAGCAAGTGATCAGCCGCGTCACCTGCGCGCGGCTCAGGCCGGTCATTTGCGACAGGTATTGCCGCACCAGTCCCTTTCCTGTTTTCCCCAGGCTGGCATACTCCTGCCGCACCAGGGTCTTCTCCGCCCAGGAGTACACTTCTTCGCGTCCGCATCCGGAAAACCGGACGGGCCCGCTTCCGGCCAAAAAGGCCCGAATCTGCTCCAGGCTCGTCGCGGCTGAATCGTCCATGCTGATGATCAATCCCCAGCATCTCGCTCTTCCCCTTCAGGCTCATCTTGTATGAGAATCCAGCGTCCCGTTCAGGCTCATCTTGCATGAGACAAGAGTCAGGCTCGGAGAGCCGTCACCGGGTTGTTATACTGTTACGCTGCCTTGGTCCTGATGGTGAACTGCCGGAGACGCCGCCATTCCGCGACGCGTTCCTTAAGATCATCCACAAGACTTGGGAGCGCTTCCACCACTACACCGAACGCAATGCCGCCAATGAACAGCAGACGCTGTTGCCAGGTCATGCCGGCGCTGATGAGCATTGCGGAAACGATTGTGAGCAGTGTTGCCATCTTGCTTCTCAACATGGATACTCTCCTTTTCTGTCTGGTTTGCCAGAACAGCAAGGAGCCCGCTGGAATGGGTCTCTTTTGCTATCCGTGGCCAGGGTTGCTAAAGAACTCTGGCCAGGATTCGCATGGAAACCCGACCAGCACTTTCCTGTATCAGAGCTACAGGTCGCTTCAACACTTACGTGCATAAAGCCGTGCTGCCGGTTACGAATGCGCTACTTTCTTCTCGGATTTGACTGCCTCCTTCTTGATGACGGGTACACCCGTCGCGAGATCGACTTCGGCCCTCCACTCTGTAACCACTGCGAAGCTGCCGCCGACGCGAAAAGACTCAACCATCGCTTCGTTCTCTGAAGCGACTTCCTGTCCAAGCTCCACAGTTCCGTTGCCCGACGTTTTGATCAGAAAGAATCGAGCGGTGGACGGTTCGGCCGCCTTCGCGCCGCGTCGGCGCCGGGA
>JBDTPR010000634.1:0-4257 GCA_039932635.1 Candidatus Solibacter sp. | reverse complement strand
ATTCTCGATTTCCACCGTGGCATCGTCCACCAGAATGCCGACCGCCAGCGCCAGCCCGCCGAGCGTCATCACATTGATGGTCTGCCCCAGCAGATTCATCAGAATCAGCGAAGTCAAAATCGAAAGCGGAATCGAAATGCAGACGATGATCGTGCTGCGCCAGCTACCCAGGAAGAGCAGGATCATCAGACCCGTGAGACAAGCGGCGATGATGCCCTCGCGAACCACGCCGCCGATGGCGGCGCGCACGAAAACCGATTGGTCGAAGAGCTGACGAACCTGCAGCGTGGAGGGCAGCCCGGCGAGAATTTTAGGCATTGCGGCCTTCACGTTGTTCACCACCGCCAGGGTGGACGCCTTGCCGTTGCGCAACACGGTCAGCAGCGCGCCGCGGCGCCCGTTGGCCCGCACGATGCTGGTCTGCACCGAATAGCCGTCGCGCACCTGGGCGACATCCTTCAAATACACGGTGGCGCCATTGATCACGCGCAGCGGCATCTGATTCAGGTCTTCCATCACCCGCGGGCTGGAATTGGTGCGAATCTGGAATTCCGTGTCGCCGACTTTGGCCGTGCCCGCCGGGAAAATAATATTCTGATTGCCGAGCGCCGAGGAGACGTCGGCCGCCGACAGACCCTTGGCCGTGAGTTGCTCGGGGTTCAAATCCACCATCACCTGGCGGAACTTGCCGCCGTACGGCAGCGGAATGCTCGCTCCCTGTATGGTGGCAAGCTGCGTACGGATGAAATTCTGACCCAAGTCGAACAGCTCCTGTTCGCTCATGGTTTCGCTCTGTAGCCCTAGCTGAATGATCGGCACGCTGCTGGCGTCATATTTAATGATGCTGGGCGGCAGTGTGCCGGGCGGCATGGGGCGCAGCAACGTCTGCGAAATCGCGGTGATCTGCGCCAGCGCGAGTTCCACCTTCGCATTCGGCTGGAAGTAGACACGGGTGACACTGACCCCCGTATACGATTGCGATTCGATGTGCTCGATATCGTTAACCGTGGTGGTCATGGCGCGTTCGAAGAACGTCACCATGCGCTTCTCCATCTCTTCGGGAGAAAGCCCGTTGTAGTTCCACACCACACTGACCACGGGAATGTCGATGTACGGGAAAATGTCCACCGGCATCGTGACAATAGCCGCGACACCGAGGATGGCGATGAGCATCGCCACCACAACGAATGTATATGGCCGTCTTAAAGCTAACTGGACTATCCACATGGCGCTGTAGCGAGGCTAATGTACATGATATCGGATGCCTCCGCGCTTTGCGATGACGTGCTCGGGTTGCAGCCCGGTAGCCCTTTTGAGCTATCGCCCCTAAAGGTGGATGATGCCGCGTTGGATCGCCGCCGTGGCCGCCTGGGTGCGGTCCTGTACACCCAATTTGCTCAGGATGTTTTTGACGTGATTTTTCACCGTGTGCTCGGCGATATTGAGCGTAAACGCGATCTGCTTGTTGGCCAGCCCACGCACAATCAGCGCCAGGACCTGCACCTCGCGAGCGCTCAAATCGGGCCGCGGCAACTGCGCCGCCAGCGATGCCGCCACGGCCGCCGGCAGGTAAGTCTGCCCCGCATGGACCGCGCGAATCGCCTTCAGCAATTCGTCGTGCAGCACGTCCTTGGTCAGGTACGCCTGCACGCCCGCCGCCAGCGCGCGCCGGATGTCTTCATCGCCCCCGTACGTGGTGAGAGCCACCATCCTCGCGCCCGGGAATTCCGACTTGATCATGATCGCCGCTTCTACCCCGCCCATGCCGGGCATACGGAGATCGAGCAGCGTCACATCGGGCAAGTGGATGCGGAACATCTCGACCGCCTGGTGCCCATTCGATGCTTCGGCCACCACGATCATGTCGTCCTGCATGTTGACAATCGTGGATACGCCCACCCGCGCCACCAGGTGATCTTCGGCAACTAGAATGCGGATTTTCTCGCTCATGGTAAGGGTACAGTTACTTCGACTTCCGTCCCTGCCCCGGGGTTACTGGCCAATCTGAGCTTCCCGCCCAGACGTTCGGCGCGCTCGCGCATGCCGATCAACCCGAAATGCCCGGCGCGCGACGAGAACACGTCCTGATGATCGAAGCCGCGCCCGTTGTCCCCGATGCGAAGGCTAAGGTCGTGCGCCTCCTGGTGCAGTTTGACCGCAATTTTACTGGCTTTGGAATGCTTCAGCGCATTGGTAATGGCCTCCTGGGCGATGCGCAGAAGGTGCTGTTCGATCTCCTCCGGCAGCTTCCCCGCCGTACCCGTCGCCTCCACCTTCACCTCGACGCCGGACCCGGCCGTCCACAACCGCGTGCCGGACTCAATGGCCGCCGCCAGGTCCTGCCCCTCCAGCGCCGCCGAACGCAGGTCCATCACGGAGCGCCGCGCCTCGGTCAGGCTGTGCCGCGCCATGCGCCGCGCCATATCGAGGTACGAACGCGCGGGTGTGGCCTCTTCGGGCATGCACATGGCCACCGCATCCAGTTGCGACGAGATCCCGACGAAGCCCTGCGCCAGGGTGTCGTGGATTTCACGCGCCAGGCGCGCGCGCTCCTCCAACACCAGGCCGAAACGCGAGCGGATCTGCTGCAGACGCAACTGATATACCGCCCAGCCCGCGGCGATCAGCGCTGCCACGCACAGTGCACGGAACCACATCGTCTCCCAGAATCGCGGCAGAACCTCGAAATCGAAACTCTGCTCGCTGCCCGCGCCGCCGGGCAGTTCCGCCCGCATGTGGAATCGGTAGTGACCGTGATGCAGGCTATTAAAGTTGATCACGCGCCGCCCGCTCGAGGGCACCCAATCGTGATCCAATCCGTCCAGCCGGTAGAAGTATTGCACCCGCTCCGGGGCGCTCAAGTGAATGCCGGTATACCGGATCTGCACGCGGTCGTTCTCTGGTGCGAGCCGCGCCTTCCCATCCAAAGTGACGGGAATGCCGTTGGCCGTCATCTGCACCAGGTGCGCCACCGGCGCAATCGCCTGCGGCTTGCGCGCATCCGGATCCAGCACCGCGAGGCCGCGTCCCGTGGTGAACCACAGGCGCCCGTCCGCGGTACGAATGCCACCGCCGGCGATCGGGTAAGCGGGCGCGCACTGCGCGCTACGCAGGCCATCCTCCACACCGTAATGCTGCGCATCCAGACGAGTCCGCTTGCCCGCGCTGAACTCCGCCAGCTGCGATTTTTCCACCCGGCTGATGCCGCGCGTAGTGCTCAACCACAACGACGTGCCATCGTCGAACACCTTGCCGATGTTGTCGCTCAACAACCCGTCGCGCGCCGTGTAGTGCGTGAACTTGCCGTTCTTCAAAGCGTTCAGCCCACCGCCGAACGTGCCGATCCAAAGCGTGCCCTGCGGATCTTCATAGAGTGAGCGGATCTGGTCGCTGGAGAGCCCGTCGGCGGTGGTATATAGGATGCGCTGGTCGCCCTTCACGCGCCACAGGCCCTTGCCGTAAGTGCCCGCCCAAATGGCGCCGTCGCGCCCTTCGCACAGGCTCACCACGAAATCGATCAGCAGCGGACCGCCCGGCACCACGATATGGAAATCCTCTCCGCGGCGCACGCCAAGTCCGCCCGGAATGGCCACCCAGAGCGCGCCCTGCGCATCCTCCAGCGCGTCGAAAACGGCTGTGCGGCGCAACGCGTCCGGCGGAGAGAATTTCGTGATCTTCGCTCCCGCCATGCGCCCCACACCGCTGCGCGTGGAGAGCAACAGGTCGCCATTGCGGGCCTCGCGGATCTGAAAAATTTCGCTGTCCGGCAGCCCGTCACGGATGCTGTAGTGGCGTGAATCCTTGCCCGCAAACTGCATGATGCCGACATCGTTGAAGCCCACCCAGACACGTCCGCGGCTGTCCTGGAAGACCGTGTTCGGCGCGTCGCTGGGCAGGCCCTCGGACTTGCCGTAGACCATGAAAATGTCATTCCGCCAGCGGCTCAGGCCGCCATTGGCGCCAATCCACAGGTCGCCCTCGCGATCTTCAAACAGGCAGCGCACTACGTCGCCGTCTTCCGGATTGTCCTGGTTCGCCGTAAGAAACCGGTCGCCCTCCAGGCGGGCGATTCCATTATTCGTTCCCGCCCACAGATTGCCGTCGCGGTCATACCAGATGGCGCGCACCACCGGGTCCGGCAGGCCTTCCTTCATACCGTACCTATGGATCGTGCCGTCGGGCATGCGCCGGATGATTCCCTGGCTGCCACCCAGCCAGATGCCGCCCTGGCGATCCGCCGCGATGGTCAGCACCACC